>JAGGZO010000050.1 GCA_021161995.1 Candidatus Aenigmatarchaeota archaeon | reverse complement strand
TTCAGGTCCTTAGAGATTGAGAACACTATGTTGTAATTGCCATCTGCTATTCTACCGGTGACCATTACTTTGTAATCCGAGCTATAACTGAGATCTTGTAACACTAGTGTATAACCAGCATCCTGTAGGTAAGTTATTAGATTATTAACGCTATCTGAACTTGGCTTATCTTTAACGTAGTATTTTTGCCCATAGTATTGGTCTATCATTGTAGCATCTACTAGTTTTGAATCACCAAATGCTTTATTCAGCAGTGGTTGAAATGCGTTTCTAATATCAGCTTGGAAACCTGCTACTTGTATTTCTTGTATTTGACCAAAGTTTACTTGGTTTTCTTCTGTTTCAGTATAGTTATCCTCTTCACTTGAAGTACAATCTAGATAATTTTTCTGGACATGGATCAAAGTATAAGTTTTTCCTGCAAAGTTAACAGTACCAACAGCGATATCCAACGCTTCATCTCCCTTTTGTAAAATCATCTGTTTTATGTTTTCAACCGCTACGTCAACTCCTTGAAACGTAACTGGCAATGAACCTATATGATTTTCAGAAACTATCTGCCATCCCCTGCTAGTTAAATCATCTTTGTAATAATTGTATGTCTCGTTCACTATGTTTCCTTGCTTATAATACACGGATTCTTCACTACAATTATTCGAGCTGTAAACTACTCTTATGGCATCATCATATTTACTAGTTCCGCTAACATCTTCACTAACAACATCTGTCTTTGGTAGCATCTTCTCTAGTATAGATTCTTGTATGCCGCTAGGGCCAAGAAAGCCTCCAGAAAGAAAGTTTTTCACCAGCAAGCCCACTCCGGCTATCACTGCAAGCAATACTAGTCCCCCTATGATCAGAAGAGGGCTTATTCCCTTTTTCATAGTACCTACAACCAAATCTTAGAGCTAAAATATTAAAATCAGCTCTTAGCCATTGAAAGTTTCCCCCTATAAGGGTAAAAAATTTTAAAAAGTTTCCCCCTACAATACATAGAATAAATAAATGCACGTAAGCAAGGATTATGCCTTTATTTTTGGATTACCTAGTGCCTCAACAAAATCTTCAAAACTAGCGTTTGTTCTTATTGCAGTTTTAGAAAAAACAGTTCTACTAGCAACAAAACCGTTTTCTTTTAATTTATTAGATATGTTTTCTAAAGACGGTATCTGATCTATCCTATACTTCCTAGCAAACTCATGAACATCAAAATAATGATTAGAAATGTTTTCATTCTCTACATTCTCAAATATACCGAATATTTCTTTACTGTTTTTGAGGTAGCTGAACTCTTCTTTTTTACCAATAACAAACTCAGCAAATTTTTCATCAAACAGTTTACCAGAATAAATTGGGTATGAAACCTTAGCTTCTTTACCACAAAATCCGCATTTACCAATAGGCTCATTAGAGTATTCCCTCCACAAGCATCTAGTACAATAATTCAAGAATGAAATATTCTCTTTCAAAAACTTGTTGAGCTTGGATCTACCAACATCTATTTCAAAATAGACCTTAACAAAATGTCTCTTAGAATATCCAAATATCGGTCTAGCTAAAATAGAATAACGAGAAAGCGTTAGTATTATGCTAGTTGCTAAAACCCTAACACCATATTCCCTGTAAAAATCTATTGGAACTGTTTTCATTGCATATCTTCTTAACGCAGTATCCTCTTTCAGACCAAAAAGTGTTCTTGTGTCAGTTGCTGTTGTTGATAATAGCGAGCCTCCATCCAAAAAATTGTAGATGTAGGGTATGTAGTATATAGGGGAACCAAAGGGGTCTACATCAACAAACCCAAACCTTTGATCGAGTAAGGCATACAGTCTTTTAGCATTTCTGTGAAGTAATGTTGTCTTATTTTGCAAGCCATTTGATTCTATATTCTTTTTTGTTAGCTTTATGGCATCACTACTTATCTCATTCAAATAAACTTTTTCTACGTTAGTTTCGTTAGCTATTCTTACTCCATTAGCTCCAGTACCAGAAAGCAAATCCAGATACGATTTATTCTTTAGCTTCTTGTAATCAATCCAGCATTTTGTAACAACAACATTCATATCTCTAACCAACTCCATTACCGGATTGTAGAAAACTCTTTTTACCAAGAACTCTTTCGGCACGTTCAAAATCGTTTTTCCTTCCTTAACTTCTATAAACTCCATAAGATAATTGAGATTCTGTATTATTTTTAACAGTTTTTACAAGAAGCAAAGTAAATTAAGTTGTTTATGTTAGTTTTTGTACCAACATCTCCAATAATCATGTGTTTTTGATACTTGTTTAAATGATTGTATCAACAATTCTTGAAAACAATCTTTTCCAAAATGATTTCTCTTCCCAGAAAAATTCTTTGTCTACTATGTATCTAGCTACGTTCTTTATTGCTTTACTTGCTTTTGATTTTGGATATTCTAAGATAACTGGAGAACCAATCGATAAAGATTTTAACACGCTTTCATCCATTGGTATTTTCTCTATGACTGGCAAGCCAGTAATTTTTTCAACTTCCTTTTGTTTCAATTCAAAGCTGAGATTCTGAACCATGTTCAATACTATACCAACGTTTGGTTTGCTTATTCTTTCCATGACTTCTTTCCATCTTAGTATGTCTATCACTGCTGGCACATAAGGTACTGTTACGAACAACACTTCATCAGCCGCCATGTAGCTAGCCAATGCCTCTTTGCCTATACCTGGAGCAGAATCGATGAGTATCACGTCAAAATTCTTTCTTAGTTTTGGAATGATTTTTTGTAATTTAACTATATCTGCTTTTTTCGACACCTTTGAAAAGAATAACGGAGAAGGTAATATTGAAAAATCTTGATGGAATTCGTATAAAGAGTATGGATATGTAGTTTTTTTGAGAAGATTGTCTAAAGTAGTTGTCTGTGGAAAATCATACCTTCCTAAGAATAAACCGACATGGGAAGTGGTTATGTTTGCATCGATCAACAAAACTCTTTTTTCATAAATTTTTGAGAAAGCAACCGCAAGATTAATAGATAAAGTTGTCTTTCCGACTCCACCCTTACCAGATTGAATAGAAATTACTCTTGAATAATCTTCAGTCATAATTTTATAGGGCCAATAAGTTTTTTGAATATTTTATCACACAATAGAATTGATTATACAATTATGTACAACCGATTGGGAAATAGTTTTATTTTATAGTCAAACAATATTTATTTGTGAGGAGCATGGAAAAAACAAGGGTAATAGGAATTGTTTCTGGAAAAGGTGGAGTAGGTAAAACGACTGTTGTATCAAATCTCGGAGTAGCATTAGCAAAACATTTCAAGAAAAAAGTTGTGATAGTAGATGCCAATATAACAACATCTCACTTAGGATTGTTTTTGGGTATCTATTATTCACCCATAACTTTGAACAAACTTTTGAAAACTAGAAAAAGGAAACTAAAACTAAAAGATTTACTAAATCAACCATTAGAAAACTTAATAGTCGTGACTTCATCTCTATCAGTAAGAGATCTTAAAGGTGTAGACATACTTAAGCTAGAGAAAGTCATCGATAAAATAAAAAGAACGTTAAAACCTGATTTTATCCTAATAGACTCTGCACCAGGACTAGGTAGAGAAGCATTAGCAACATTAAAGGCCGCAGATGAAATACTTTTTGTTTCAAATCCATTCATACCCGCAGCAATGGATATAATAAGAGTTAACGAAGTTGCAAAAGAGTTAAAAACAAACTCTATTGGAATAGTACTGAACATGGTAAGGAATGAACCATATGAATTAACACCAGAAGAAATAGAACAGTTTGTTGAGCTACCGATAATAGAAATGATTCCGATGGACAAGAATGTTTTGAAAGCACTTGCACTAAAAGCTCCAGTGGTAGATAAGTTTCCAGATTCAAAAGCTAGCAAAGCATTCATAAGATTAGCAGGCAAATTCTGTGGTGAACAAGTAGAGTTCGAAGAAAGTATCTTCGATTCGATAAAGAATTGGTTCAGTAAATTATTTAAGAAATAGCCGACTCTCACCTTATATTTTTAACTTTTTGTAAAATGGCTATAAAACAAACGATAAGTTTATAAGATTAGATATTATATTTTTCATAGCAGATCGTATGCTATGAACGCAGACCATGTATGATAATGGATGATTGTGTGGGCATCTAGTGAGCATTCAGTCCCTTTCATGATGCAACTCTTTAGCGTTACGCTAAAGGGTGAAGAGTTGAACCGATGATATGAGGTAGATGAGACTGCCATAGGCCAAGAGATAGGAAGGTTGGGAACAGTAACCCTGCTGGTGAATGGCTCGGCTCGAGGCGCCGACGAAGGGCGTGCCAAGCTGCGATAAGCCCGGGGTAGGCGCATGGAGCCATTGATCCCGGGGTTCCCGAATGGGAATCCTACCGCGCGAGCGGTACTCTGGTATTAAGCCAGAGTGGGAACGGGGGGAAGTGAAGCATCTCAGTACCCCCAGGAAAAGAAACCAAAATGGGATGCCGGGAGTAAGGGCGACTGAAACCGGCAGAGGGCAAACCGAACCCTTTGGCGATAAGTCAAAGGGAATGTGGAGTTGCAGGGCCTGGGTCCTCCCTTCTTTTGTTACCCGAAGTCCGCTGGAATGCGGTACCGTAGAGGGTGAAAGTCCCGTAGGGTAAAACAAGAGGGGGAGATGCCAGGTTCCCTGAGTACCACTGCCTGATTTGGCAGTGGGAAGCTGGGTGGCATTACCATCCAACTCTAAATACGCCCCGAGTCCGATAGCGAACTAGTATGGTGACAGAAAGCTGAAAAGTTCCCCGAAAGGGGGGTGAAAAGAGCCTGAAACCAGCAGGGGATAGTCAGCCATGGCCCGAAAGGCGCTCCTTCGAAGGAAACCCTTGTGGGAGTACTAGAAGGAGCATCAGGGTCATGGCGTCCGTGTGGAAAAACGGGCCAGGGAGTGTACGCGGGTGGCGAGGCTAAGGGGCTCAGCCCTGAAGCCGGAGCGAAAGCAACAGGTCCGCAGCTAGTTCTACTAGCGAGGGACGGGGTATGAAAGTGCCCGGAGTCACTCGCGTACAACCGGAAGCCCCACGATCTAGGCCCGGGTAGGGTGAAGCCGTGCTAACGCACGGTGGAGGCCCGTTACCGGTGGTATGATGCCAGATCCTCGGGTGACCCGGGTCTAGGGGTGATAAGCCAAACGTGTGGGGACATAGCCGGTTCCCCCCGAAACATCCCGCAGGATGGCCTGGCCGGAGGATCCCGTAGCGGTAGAGTTACTGACTGGACAGCCAAGGGGAGAAATCCCCAGCTGCCCTGTCAAACTCCGAATGCTACGGGTCCGAAGAAGGCTGGAGTTGGGGTGCTGAGGAAAGCTCGGCATCCGAAAGGGGAACAACCCAGCCCGGGGTTAAGGTCCCTAAGTGCTGGCTAAGTGCTGAAGGGGTATGCCCCCTTAGACAGCGGGGCGGTTGGCCTAGAAGTAGCCACCCGCTAAAGAGTGTGTAACAACTCACCCGCCGAGGGGGTATGTCCTGAAAATGGAAGGGACTAAGCCAGCCACCGATACCCCGGACCTGCTTGCTCAGCAATCAGGTAGTAGGGGGGCGTCCCGCGTGGGCAGAAGTCGGGGCGTAAGCTCCGATGGACCACGTGGGAATGCAGATCCTGGCGATAGTAACAGCTTAGTCGGGTGAGAATCCCGACCGCCTCAGGGGCCAGGGTTTGCCGGCAATGTTCGTCAGCCGGCAGTTAGTCGGGGCCTAACCCAGCCCTTAATCGGAGCTGGGGATGGGAAAGGGGTTAATATTCCCCTACCACCGGGGTACGTGCGGCAACGCAAGCCTCACTGGTGACGCCTGGGGGTAGGCCGACGCAAGCTAACCCTATAAGCCCTCAGAGTCTCGTAATGAGGAGAAGAGGGTGAAACGGGGATGGGCCCCTCGTATGAGGGGTTCGGCTGATCCCTCGGGCCCGTGAAAAGCCAGTGAGGAAGGATCCCCGGTGCCCGTACCGAGAACCGACACAGGTGCCCTGGCTGAGAAGGCTAAGGCGGTGCGGGATACCCCGCCCTAGGGAATTCGGCAAGTTAGCCCCGTATCTTCGGTAGAAGGGGTGCCTGGGGTCCTGAACCGTAAGTCCTGCTACGCAGGGCTAGCGGGAAGGGATCCTAGGTCGCAGTGACCAGGGGAGGGCGACTGTTTAACAAAAACATAGGGGGCTGCTAGGCCGAAAGGCTGAGTACAGCTCCTGAGGTCTGCCCAGCCGGGGTTGGTGAAGCCCGGTTTCAACCGGGTGAAGCCCCCCGAAGCGGCGGCGGTAACCCTGACCGTCGTAAAGTACCGTAATTCCTTGCCGCTTAATTGGCGGCCAGGGAACGGCTTAACGACCCTCCCACTGTCCCAGGGCGGGACCCGGTGAAAACGTCATCCCGGTGAATAGACCGGGGACCTCCAGCGGGAAGCAAAGACCCCGTAGAGCTTTACTGCAGCCTGGCGCTGCGATGGGGTCGGGGGTGCATAGAGTAGGCAGGAGCTTATGAACCCTTCTCTCCGGGGAAGGGGGAGGCAAAAGTGAAACACTGCCCATCCTCGGCCTTATCGCTAACCCAGAAGGGGACAACGTCAGGTGGGCAGTTTGGCTGGGGCGGCACCCTCCTGAAAAGGTATCAGGAGGGCCCTAAGGTCCCCTCACCCGGGTCAGAAATCCGGGGTAGAGTGTAAGGGCAAAAGGGGGCTTGACTGGATCCCGGACAACAAGGGATCCAGCCGGGAAACCGTGGCCTAGCGATACGTCGGTTACCCGTAATGGGTGCCGGCGGTATCAGAAAAGCTACCTCGGGGATAATGGATCCGTGGCCGGTGAAAGCTCCCATTGACCCGGCGCGTTGATACGTAGATGTCGGCTCCCCCCCTCCTGGCCGTGCAGAAGCGGCCAAGGGTGCAGGTGCCCACTAGTGCAGCGAAATTTTTATATACACCTAAATGTATATAAACTAGTATGGCGAGTAAAGAAACGATATTAAAACTAGCCGCATTGATATCAACAGACGGATGCCTCACAGGCAATCCTAAAAGACTTAAAATAAGGTTTACTAACAAGGCAGAAAGTCTGCATAAAATTTTCGTTGAACTAATTAAAGAAGTAACTGGAGACAAGGTTGGGATTGTAACATTCATGAATAAGGATGAAGTTAAGACAACAGAAATAAACAGCAATAGACTAACAAGATTTTTCAGATGGTTGATGACAAAAAACAAACTACTCCCTGTCCACATCCTAGAGAAATCAGATGAAAGAACACTACGAGAAGTTCTGAAATTAATGTTTTCGTGTGATGGTTCGCCCGTATTTACGTTGAAATTTGATAAACGCAAAAAAAATCTGGAGAAAGGTCAGAAGAATAAAATTTGCTTCAAAAAATAGAATGTTGTTACTTCAGGTAGCAGAGATGCTCAAAAAACTAGGATTATCTCCTCAAATCTCAGAGAGTGAGATAATAATAGAAAAGAAACGAGATATCGACAAGTTTTCAAAAGAAATAAGGTTCGTCGAAGACGTGCCAATGAGCAAAAACAGCAAATGGTTCGGATTATCAAAAAATGAAGTTCTTGATTTCATCATATCTTCTTTTTGATTTCGCTGTACTAGGCACTAACTGATCAAAGGGGGACGTTAGCTGGGTTCAGTACGTGGTGACACAGTACGGCCGGTATCTGCTGGGGGTGCTGGTGGGCTGACCGGAAGGACGGCCTAGTACGAAAGGAACGGCCGTCCGGGGCCTCTGGTGAACCGGTTGTTAATCGCAACGCCGGGCAGCTACGCCCCAAGGGATAACCCCTGAAAGCATCTAAGGGGGAAGCCCTCCGGGAAAATAGCCCACCACTCGCAGGGCTGCTCGCGAGAGTGGTCCTGCGACGAAGGTCCCCGTAGACGACGGGGTTGATGGGGTGGGGGTGTAGGCAGCGAGCCTTCGGGCGAGCTGCAAGCCCGCCACTCCCAATCCATGCCTAGGTTCCCAGCCTTCCCTCTAATAGGCCTATGGCAGTCGAGAAGGAAAGGGTTTTATTCTTTATTTTTCTATTAACTTATAATGGACTACAAAGACCTAGAGAAGTTTATAGTCGAACACAACATAAAAGCACACATAATAGAAACAAAAAGCAAAGTTATCACAGCAAAAGATGTGAAACGAGAGTTTGGTTTTAATGGACTCAAAAAAATCGTAAAAAGCATAGTTGTCGTGGATGAAAATCTTGAAAAACCATTGCTTTTAGTTTTAAGAGGCGACAAGAAGATCGATTTCAAAAAACTGGAAAAAATCACGGGCAAAAAATATAGACTAGCAAAACCAAATGAAGTCCTAGAACTAACCGGTTATGAAGTTGGTGGAGTCCCTCCATTTGGATTAAAAAATAAAATTGAAACATGGTTGGATGAAAACGTTTTAGAAATCAATGAAGTTACGTCTGGTGGGGGAGACCATAAACATTTGATGAAAATTAAATCAGAAGAATTGAAAAGGTTTACAGACAAAATACTTGATTTCACTAAATAGGTTTAGCTGGTGGTTCTTTTGTTATTGTGCTTTCACCCCTGTTTGTTTCTTCTGGTTTTGTCTCACTAGAAACATGTATATTTATATCAGAACTTTCAAGATAAGTATACTCAACAATCATTTTGTAGTTACTGACTTTCAAGTCTGTTATACCTGTTAGAGTATAATTACATGGAATTACCTGTTGAGAATTTGTTACATTCAACGGTATCTGTAGCATTTGTATACCGTTACTAGTTACCTTAACAGCGTTTTCGCATTTTAATCTGGAAATATCGTTACCGAATATTTTTACCAAAACATTGTATGGTTTGTCTTTAAACTCTATTTCACCATTACCAGCGTTTGCAACTGCTATGTATAACTTTGCATCACTATTGGTTCCTTCCTTATAGATGAAGTCAGAGGGATCGTAGGAAGAAACTATAACATCTATAGGCGCTTTCTTTTGTTCATAGTTAATTCCAAGTTTATCCAATGAATAGTACTTTAAGCTGTTGTTATTAACAGCTGTTATCGTGAACTGATAATTGTTTTCGCTATAATCATAAACAGGTTTGTATTCAACATTCAAGTATATTTTTGCATCAATCTCATCGCTAACTTTTGATGACTTTACATTCCACACAATGGTTGAATTTTCACCTGGTTCTAAAGTTCTGAATTTAAGCGTGTTTTCTTTGTTTACACTCTTCCCGTTATAAGAAAAAACATTCCCACTTTCTAACCAAGCATAAGCATTAACCTTGAAATCGAAACCATTTTTGAGTGTAAGATTGAAATCGAAACCATCATTACTATAGACATTTTCAGGATAACCAACTTTATAAGTCAATGAGTTAGAACCAAAAGATATTTTTTCTGTTATGGATGAAAAATCAAGTGTTCCTTGATTATTTAACATGTATACTACACCGATTATTAGAGCTACCAAAACTAAAAACAAACCGGCTTGCGCTTTCATAAATTACTATTTGATGAAGAATAAATTTAAGTATGCCCCCGCCGGGATTCGAACCCGGGTCTCGAGCTCGAGAGGCTCGCATCCTAGGCCTGGCTAGACGACGGGGGCCTGCTACAAATACTATTTTTTAGTTTTTATTTTATATTTTAATTCATGTCTAAAATATTTGCAATCACTTCTGGTAAAGGAGGTGTAGGAAAAACTACACTAACAGCAAATTTAGCGACACTATTATCAAAACTGGGAAAAGATGTTTTAGCCATAGATGGTAATTTCACAACACCAAACTTAGGTTTACAACTAGGTATGTATTTACCAGAATACACGATACACGATATATTGGCTGGAAAAGCAGATGTACCTAAATCCGTTTATTACCATCCACTGGGTTTCAAGATTATACCTGGTTCACTAAACATAGAGGACATGAGAAATGTAGATCCTGAAAGATTTGTTGATGTTGTTAAACAATTCGATTCTGACTATATTCTTGTAGACACAGCTGCTGGCTTGGGTAAAGAGGCTATTTATGGAATAGAGGCATCTGATAAAGTATTGTTAGTTACAACACCAGATACAACTAGCTTATCAGACGCAGCAAGAACAGAAAGAATCGCGTATGAACTAAACAAAGAGATTGTTGGTGTAGTATTGAACATGGTACCAAAAAGGATAGAGAATCTTGCAATAAAAAAAGCTAGTGTATTTTTAGAATCTCCAGTAGTAGCAACACTACCAGAAGACCCAAAAGTAAGAGAATGCAATAATCTAAAAATTCCAATGGTTGAAAGATATCCAAACTCAAGATTTTCAATCGAATTAAAGAAGTTTGCCTATAGTTTAGCTGGCTATGAATATTCAGAAGAAATAAAGTTTGACTTACTGAGTAGATTTCTTTCTTGGCTGTTGAGATAGTGAGATTACCTTCTTTCCTTTTTCTTGTGGTATTATTTTAACTTTTGCATTAGAAAATTCATGATCAAACTCTTTTCCTTCAAACACCCTATCTAAGAATATCGCTAACGCGGCAATTTCCGAATGTGGTTGTGTTGTTATCGATATATTATAATCGGCAAGCTCATATGCAATACCTGGGACCTTTTCTGAACCAATAATAACCAAAATTTTATTTGCTTGCTTAATTTCATCTATTTTTTTGTTCAATGGTGTTCCATACATAGTTAAATGAACTTTTATACCATCAAAATTCTTGATTAGTTTTTTCCAATCTTTAACATATTCTATTTCAAAAGGACCACCCCATCTTCTTGCAACATCCATAACTTTTTTCTCGAATTTTTCGTCCTTATCACCTGTGTAGTAAATTTTCTTCGCTAAAAACGCTCTAGCAACCAAGGCGCAATGAGTAGTAACTCTTTTATCTCTATCTTTTCTATGACTTAGTCTAAGAACAAAAACTTCAGTCATAAACGTAAATAAATGTAAAATGATTAAAAATGTTCAAAAGAAAATAAATGAAGTGAGAACATGGAGATGACAAAAAAACCCATAAAGAACCTAAAGAAAGGAGATTTTGTATTGATAGATGGTGCATCATGTAAAGTAGAAAGTGTCTCTACTTCAGTAAGCGGTAAACATGGTGCTGCAAAAACAAGAGTAGAAGCTGTTGGACTATTCGACAAGAGAAGAAGAAGTATAGTCAAACCAGCTGATGAAGAAGTTGATGTCCCATTATTGTTAAGAAAGAAAGCTCAGGTATTAGCGATAATAGGTGATAGAGTTCAGCTAATGGATTTGGAAACGTATGAAACATTCGAATTAGATATACCAGAGAGCAAGAAAGATAAGTTGCAAGAAGGAGAAGAAACAATATACTATGAGATAATGGGTACTAGAACGCTAGAAGACCTAAAGTGATCATGGAATAAGTCTTTCTGGTGTTCTTGGGTATAGCACCACTTCTTTTATGTTCTTTATGTTCAAGATTTTCATCGTGAGTCTCTCTATTCCTATAGCAAACCCACCCAAAGGACAGGTACCATACTTGAAATGATTGATGAACCATTCAAGATTTTTTATGTTCAACCCCTTTTCTTTAATGTTTCTAACCAACCATTCGTATCTATGCTCTCTTTCTCCTCCGGAACTCATCTCCATTCCTTTGTATATCATATCCACACTTCTTGCAAACTCTGGTTTATCATCATATCTCATGACATAAAATGGCTTCACTGCAAACGGGAACTTGTTTACAAAAAATAAATCAGAATCATAATTTTCTTTTACATATTTACCAAGCAATTCTTCGCTTTCTCTGTCATAATCTTCTGGGAACTCAAAATGCTTACCAAAGCTGTCCAGTATATCATAAACATCTGGAAATTCTAGTATAGGAACCTTCTTTGGTATGTATACTTCCCCACCAATTTTTTCGATTTCTTTTGAATACTCTTCACTTAATCTTTTCAAGATATGCAACATCAAATTCTTCTCCAGATCTATTATTTCGTACTCGTCTTTTATGAATCCCTTCTCAACAGCTATAACTCTATGCTCTGTTAAATGTCTTGGTGTATGGCTTAGCTCGGCTCTCCAGGCAGGTCCTATCTCAAATATTCTTGTTAAACCACCTATGACTGTAAGTTCTCTATGTAACTGAGGGTCCTGTCTCAAATACGCTTTTCTGTCAAAATATTTTACTTCAAAAACTTCAGCCCCTCCTTCAGATGGCACTCCTATTATGCCTGGTGTGAAAACCTGGAGAAAACCATTCTTGTACAAAAATTCTTGAGCAAATTTAACTATAGCTGACTGAACTCTGAATATAATCTGACTCTTTTCTGTTCTCAAAGAGAGAGGTCTCCAATCCAATTTTGTTTCCATTTCTGCTGGTGTTTTTTCGCTTGGGTCTAACGGAAGGACAGGATCCGCCAAATTTATTATCTCTAGCTTCTTGGGTATTATCTCTTTGCCTGTTTTGGAAATAGAATTTTCTAATAAATCGCCTTCAACATAAACAGTTGATTGTCTAGTCAGTTTTTCTGTAAGAGAAAATATTTCATCGCTAACAACACCTCTCTTCACAGTTATTTGGTATTTTTCTCCATCAGAAACAAGAACTAAGAACTTTATTTTTCCTTTATCTCTTATCTCTTCTATCCATCCACGTTTTTTCACTTCCATGAAAACACACCGATAACATATTATTTTTGGCAGAACTCTTAAAATTAGTATTGTTTTTAACAAAAATTCTAATATGCTATCAAAAAAAGAACTCGAAATCAAAATTTCCCGATTGAAAGGTTTTGTAAAGCCCAAAAAAGAACTAGAACAATACATAACCCCAGACAATATAGTCGCTGAAATGGTTCATTTGGCATACATGCAAGGCAACATAAAAAACAAAATTGTTTTAGATTCTTGCTCTGGAACTGGGAAAATTGCGATTGCTGCATCATTTTATGGGCCAAAAATAGTTATAGGTGTAGAAAAAGATAGAGATGTAATAAGAGTAGCATTGGAAAATAGAAAATTGATGAAAGCGATAAACACATATTTCGTGCTGGGAGATGCACTAAACCTACCAATAAGAACAAAAAAAGTAACAGTACTACAGAATCCACCTTTTGGGATAATAAACAAAGATATCAAAGACGTTGATGTAGTAAAAGTAGTAAGCAAGATAGCTGATTGGGTATATTCGATTCACAAGGGAGGCAACCAAAAAACCCGTGATTTTCTAGTATCATTCTACAAAAGTATTGGTTTTAATGTTCTCATAATAAAAGAGTTTTTGTTCACAATTCCACGGCAGTTTGACTTCCATAAAAAACCAAAAACAAGAATTTCTGTTGATCTGTATGTAGCTAAGAGATTGGTTTGACCATTTATATATTTAAACAAAATATATCTAAACTATGTCTATAAAGGTAGTTAGAAACGAAAAGGATACACTAATAATAGAAGTGATAGGCGAAAGTGAAACATTTTTGAATTTACTCAGAGAAGAGCTGTGGAATATAGATGGTGTCAAGGAAGCTGCCTTCTTTAGAGAGCACCCAGAATTAGATAATCCAAAATTATTCATAAAGATGGAAAAGGGTAGTCCCAAAAAGGCATTGGAAAAAGCTATATCCAATCTCATGAAAAAATTAGAGGAGCTTAAGAAGGCTTACCTCAAGGCGGTACAATGAGCAAAAGAAGAAAAAAATCTGAAACAAAACAAACAAAGAAACTAAAAAACATCTCAGTAAAAATAAATGACCTAAGGATCTGGCAAGTGTTGACCTTTGTTTTTCTAGCGTTGTTTGCATGGAGCTATTTTTTCCATGAAGTTAGTACTACTGGATGCACGACAAAATCTACAAGCGTACTACAAAACAAAGCAATGAACTTTATCAACTCACAATTAGTAGCTCCAGGAACATCAGCATCATTCAAATCAATAAGTGAGATTGGTTGTGTAAAAGTATACAACATAACGACAGAGTATATGGGAAGAGAAATTCCAGTCTATGTAACTGGAAACGGAAACATAATGTTCCTTTCTGCATTCGATATAAGCAAGGTAAGTGAAGAAAAAACAGAAACAAAATCAAGTAGTTTTGATGCTCCAGATGCAGAAATTCCACAGGCAGATCTTTACGTGATGTCGTTCTGTCCATTTGGCAACCAAGCAGAGAACAATTTCAAACCAGTAGTCGATTTGTTGAAAGATAAAATAAACGTAACTGTGAGGTACATAGTATCCATATCGCAAACACAGCAACCAAACGCACTAGAGGTAAAAACAGAAGATGGAACCTATTATGTAAGATCTCTACATGGACCAGGAGAAGCATGGGAAGATTTGCTAGAAGCATGCATACAGAAATATTATCCAACTGAGACTTTCTGGGATTTCATAATACAGATAAATGATCAATGTACACAGTACTATAGTAATCTAGAGCAATTACAAAACTGTTCAAAAACGATAGCAGAGAATTTAGGAATAAACTTCAACCAGATGAAAACATGTGCTGAATCTAGTGATGGCATATCAATACTAAGAGAAGATGAAAAACTAACACAGCAGAATGGTGTAACTGGTTCACCAACGCTATTCATAAACGGTCTAGTATACAGAGAGGCTAGAACACCAGAGGCATACAAAAATGCTGTATGTAGCGGTTTCATAGAACAACCAGAAGAATGCAGTGAGACTCTTTCGAATGGAGGTTCAGCATCGAACGGAAACTGCTGACCGTAACTCTATCTTTTTTATTTTCTTTTTTTCTTAAGTTAATTTGAGACAGTAAGCAAGCCGGGGTGGCGGAACGGTAACGCGGCCGGCTGCAGAACCTGCTGGTTCGTTGATGCAAGAGATGATATATAGCAGGAACCGGCAGATCCGGGTTCAATTCCCGGCCCCGGCTTTATTTATTCTAGGTATGTATAATATTTTGTGAAAGTATGATCAAAATTTATTTCAAAAAAGTTAACGATGTATCTATCCAGGAATTAGATCGATTGAAAAAAGGATCCTGGATTAAAGTCATTAACCCAACAAAAGAAGAAATAAATTTCTTAGTGAAAAGGGTTGGTGTACTAAAAGATTTCATCGAAGATGCTCTAGATGAAGATGAAAGACCAAGGGTGGATAAAGACAATGGTCAGAGACTCATTATCGTAAGAATACCATATAAAGAAATAGTAAATGGTGATATTGAGATAAAAACAATCCCACTGGGAGTAATAATCACAAACAAATACATAATAACAGTTTGTTTAAAGGATGAGGATATAACAAAACTGTTTGTGGAAAACAGGATAAGAAACTTTTCAACAACACAAAGAACAAGATTTTTGCTTTATACATTAAGAGAAATAAACAAGAGATTTGATCGATACATAAACGAAATGGAAAAATACATAAGAAAAATAGAGCACTCTGCTGCAAAATCTCTTAGTAATCAAGAAATATTAAAATTGTTAATGTTTCAGAAAACACTTTTGTATTTCAATGTTTCAATAGTTGCCAATGAAAAAGTTTTTAGGAGGATCGCATCCGGAAAAATAATTAAACTATATGAAGACGATGAAGATCTGTTAGAAGACTTGATGCTAAACAATGAAGAGATGTTAGAAAGTGTCAAAATATTTGGAAAAATTCTGTCAAATGCAATAGATGCCTATTCATCCGTTGTTTCAAACAATCTAAACATGATAATGAAAACATTGACATCTATTACCATAATATTCTCGGTTCCAACGATCATCTTTAGTGCTTATGGTATGAACGTTAGGTTACCTATTCAGTTTCATTCACAGGCATTCTGGATCATGTGGATAATCTCAATATTATGGATGCTAGTAATGACATACATATTCAAAAAAATTAACTGGCTATAGCCATTCTTTACACATTTTTTCAGCAATTCTCAATCTTTCAATAGTTCCAGCATCAATCCATTTATTTTTATCAACTTCTATTACGCGTATGCTATCTCTCTTAGCAAGTAGATTCATCGCATCTGTAAGTTCATACTCTCCTCTTTCCGAAAGCTTTATTCTTTTTATCATTTCAAATATTTTTCCGTTTGAGAAGTAGTATATACCTGCGTTTATGAGATTGCTAGGTGGTTTATCACTTTTTTCATGAATTCTAATAAGTTTGTTGTTTTTGATTTCCAGACAACCATAACTTTTTGGGTTGTCAACTCTAACAGAAACTAGTAAATGCTCATTGCTAATAGAAGTAAACAGTTTTTCTAGAACGTCTCTGTGAAAAAATAGGTCGCCATAGACAACAGTAAAATCTTCGTTCACATATTTTTCAGCAACTAGAAGTGAGTGTGCGGTACCGAGTTGTTCTTTTTGGATTGCAAATCTAAACTTAACTGAAGGAAAATTTGATAAAAGAAATGACTTAATCATTTCACCAAATTTATCAGCAGAAATAACAACGATAAAATCACTTAAACCAAAAGAAACAAAATTGCTGACTATATGCCATAGCAACTCTTTATTGCATACTTTAACCAACGGCTTTGGTATTCTGTCTGTTATTGGTTTCAATCTTTTACCTTTCCCGGCTGCTAGTATAACAACTTGCATGCTTACACCAAATCGGTCCTGAATTCATATCCCCATTTTTTAAAACCAAGTTTTTCATACCATTGATGAACGTGTTCTTTACCAAACCTGCTAGTTAGTATTATCTTATAGCATCCTTCTTCTTTTGCTAGTTCTATAGCTTTTTTTACAAGCACTGTTCCTAATCCATGGCCTCTATATTTTTCATCAACAAAAACGTCTTCCATCAAAGCATATTGCTCACTATGAAGATCATTTTTGATGAAAAACACATAACACCTAGCTATTTCTTTCTGATCTTTCTCTATCACTAGTTTTTTGTATTCTATCTTATCTTCATACAGTTTTATCTCGTTCATACAACAGTCACCGATTTAGCTAAATTTCTTGGTTTATCTATCGGTAAATTATTGTTTTTTGCTATGTAGTAAGTTAATAGCTGACCTAAAACAACATGGTAAATAGGATACGTTAAATCATCCAGTGGGATATACAAATCATCACCAAACACAACTGTTTTAGCTCCTCTACTTTCGACTTCTTTTGTGTTAGATTCTATTAAATCATTAAAACCGTGCAACACTATAACGGGTGTTCCTTTCTCAATGAGAGCTATTGTACCATGTTTCAATTCTCCTGCAGCAAAAGCTTCAGCATGCTTATATGCAATCTCTTTTAGTTTCAAAGCTATCTCTAGGGAAGCCAGAAAATCTATGTCTCTACCAATTATGAAAATGTCTTTTGGGTCAGTAAGTTCATTTGCAATTTCGATTATTTTTTCTCGATTTCTTTTTATTGCCTCGTCAATTTTTAATGGTATTTCATCTATTTTTACTCTGAGCCCAAGGGAATTAGCAATATAATAAAACAAAACCAACTGATTTGTGTAAGTTTTTGTTGCTGCAACTGCTTTTTCCTGACCGGCCAATATTTCTATCGAGTTTGATGATATTCTCTGGATGGTTGAATACGGCACGTTAACTATAGAAAATACATCACCAACTTTGTTTTTCAGGTCTTTTAATGCCAATATAACATCCATTGTTTCTCCCGATTGAGAAACTGGTATTAAAAGCGTTCCTTTATCATAAAGGAAAAATTGCTTGTATTCAGAAGCAAGAACAGAAAATGCATTGTACTCCAAAGATCTAAGTAGATATGAACCGATTAAAGACGAATGATACGAAGAACCAGCAGCTATGAAAACTATTTTTTCAAAAGATTTTATTGCATCAAGAAGCTTGTTTACTCTCTTATTCTGTTCCGTTTCCAATGAATTAATTAAAATCTCTGAAACTCTTGGTTGCTCAAGAATTTCTTTAAGCATATAATGTTCAAAACTGTTATCATTTTCAGCAAACAAAAAACGTTTAACAACTTTGATTCTCTTATTTATTTTGTTTCCGTTTTCATCAAAAATAACTATACCATTATTATCGATTATGCCAAACTCACCATCATTCAAAGTAATTATTCTGTTTGTTTCATTTAAGAATGCATAAATATCGGATGAAACAAAAACTTTGTTTTTAGCAACTCCTATAACAAGCGGTGATTCTTTTTTCAAAAAGAGTATTTTTTTCCTTCCTCTGAAAATAATTAGAATTGCATATGTTCCATCTAGCATATTAGAAAGTGAGAGCAAAATCTCTTTATCGCTTTTATCCTTCATTTCTTCTATTAAATGAGCTATGACTTCGGTATCTGTCTCTGAAACAAATTTATGACCCTTTTTAATAAGCTCCTCTTTCATCTCTTTGTAATTTTCGATTATGCCATTGTGAACAACAAATATCTCTTTTTTACAATCAAAATGCGGATGAGAATTGTTCTTCGTTACACCACCATGTGTGGCCCATCTAGTGTGTAGAATAATACATTTTGTCGTTATACTTTTTTCATTCTCAGACAAAGAATCCAAAAAGCTATCTATCGTACCAACATGCTTATTGAAATAACCTTCTATAGTAGCAAATCCAACAGAATCATATCCCCTATACTCAAGATTTTTCAATTTTTTCAAAGATTCTTCAATAGTTATAGGTTCTACAAATGAGAATATTCCAAGTATACCGCACATGTATTTTGTTTTTAAATAAGAATGATTTAAAACCTGGCTAAAATAAATCTTAGAAGTTTTTGCTCAATGCATAAAAATAAGTAAAAATATATTTAAACCATTAAAAAATGTTTTTTAACTTTAAAAATATATTTTTAATATGGTTGATTACATACTTAGAATAGAGCACAAAAAAAGAAAACTTTTCAGAACAAAAGTTTTAAACCCCAAGCAGATATCTCTTCTAAAAAACAGAGTGGTTCAGAAGATATTAAATGAATTAGCAAAATATCCACAATGCCCTCTAGATCTAGCTAGAACATTAAAGGTTCATGAACAGAAGATATATTACCACATAAGAAATCTCGAAAAAGCTGGTATAATAAATCTTTTAAGATATGAACCAAGAACAGGTGGACTAGCAAAAGTATATTCGTTATCTTCACCAGCATTCGCAACTATAATAAATCATTCTGATTTTGAAGAGTTTGAATCAAAAAACATAATTCCACAACCAAAATTCTTAGAGCCTTTCATCAAAAACGGTAGAATGAACTCTATTATAGTAGTCGGTTCTCCTGATCCGCATGGAAGATTTGGATATCAGGCTATGGATGCAAGTGTAGCAATAGATCTCGCTTTGTTTTTAGGTTCATTTCTAACAGAAACACCAGAACCTAATTACAAGTTGGACACTCAGATATCAGGACATCAACTAAAGAAAAACTTGATACTAATAGGAGGTCCAAAAACAAACATGATAATAGATAAGCTTAACAAAAAGATGCCTTTGTTCTTTGATGAAAAGCATGACTGGAATATTGTCTCTAAAAAAACGAAAAAAAAGTATAAAGAAGATGTAGCAGGAATAATAATCAAAATGAATAATCCGTTCAATAAAAAATCTAAGATTCTGATTTTAGCGGGCAAAAGGTTCAGAGGAACCAGAGGTGCTGTGATAGGATTGATGAAACATCCAGAAATATTAGAAAAGGAAAACGTTGCAAAAGTTATAAGGGCTATAGATAGAGATGGGGACAACTTTGTAGATGATGTCGAATTCCTAGAATAGAAAGAAAGAATCTAGAAGTATTTCTTCTCTTTTAGCCAGTTATCGATAGCTTTCTTTATATCAACGTATACTTCTTCTCCATTAGGCAACCTTCTTTTTATGGTCATTGGTATTAATTTCTTTCTGAATTCTTCTCTTGCTTTTATGATAGAACCTCCTTTCACCTTAACAAAGGTTGGAGCACCAAACTCTATTTGTAATGCCCTAGCACTTATTATTCTAGCAACTTCGAATCTTGTTAGCCTATCTTTTGGCCATATCATAATATCACCTATGGTTTATGAACACTAATTTCTTTTAGTACATCGGTATGAGTCAAAAATATTCTTCTACAACAATATCTTTCTACACCCAAATCATCCAAAACCTTAGCTGGATCTTCACCTGCTTCAACTCTTTTTTTATACTCTTCCCAAAGGTGTCCTATTACCTTACCACAAGTAAAACATCTTACTGGAAACATCATGTTCTCAACTATAAAGAAAATGGATAGAAAGATTTTTATACCTTAATAAAATGAAAAAGAAAAGAAGGGTTAGACGTGTTTACCAACTATTTCTTCTATTAGTCTCCTGTACTCCTCTGTAACGCCTCTAATCCTGTATTTTATTCTTCTTTCAGTACCATTATCGTATATCTTTAGCACCATCTCCAATACTGGAAACTCATCGACTAAAATTGGGTCAATCCCAACAGTCTCATAGTCTATCTTATATTCCTCTATCGTTCCGTCTACCATTTTGTTGTTTTCCTTGTCATATAGTCTTGCTTTCCTACTTATCTCTCTACCAATTTCTATTCCAACGTCCACCATTTTTTCATTTTCTACAATATCCACTAACCTGTATTGCATATGATCCACCTCAAAAACTTCTTTTTATTGTCGGAACCCAGACTTAGGGTCTATTTCCCCTCTGGGCCCCAGAAACATAGCTAACAATAAGCAAAAGTACAAAGACATATATCCATTGCCCAGAGGGGAAGTTCATAACATCTATTTTTGTTTACCACGTTTAAATAAATAAGTCCTCTAATGTACTGATTTCGTACTTTTAATTACTAATCACGTACCAAAGAAACTCGTTTCTTCATTTTATACCATAAAATTCCGTCTTTTCCCTCAGCTTCACTTTCGATTTCAAAGCCGTTAGACAAAAAGAATTCTAAAGAGCCTGGGTGGGCTTCTGTGACTATATCTTTTGAAAACTCTTTCTCAATGAATGAAATTATCTTTCTGCCTATACCCTTTCCCCTATGTTTTTTGTTAATAACTATATCAACCAAATACACATAGTCTCTATCTGAATACTCGATCATAAAGAAAAATCCAACAAGTTCATCATCAAAAAATACAAAATAGATATGCTGATCGTCTGTCTTTAGTTTTTGATAATTTTTATAAAATGTAACGGCCTGGTATAACTCTTCGTATATTCTCATTCCTTTCTCTGCATTACCATATATAGATTCAACAAGTTGCATTAACAATGGCTCTATAACTTTGTAATCGTAGTCGTCTACCTCTACTATTTTTAGCCCATCATCCATGAAAAAGTTTAGATTGGGAAGTGTAAAAACATTGTTAAAAGACGGTACCAAACCAAATACACTACAATAGAAAACACAATACCCGAGAGAACATCACTAAGCCAATGTTGAAGAGAAGTAATTCTTAATATTGGAACGATTGATGAAAGTATTATGAATAAGTACATCAATGCTTTTTCTTTAACCAAAACCAATGAAACTATCACATAAAAGATTGAAAGTATTGTATGTGTGCTTGGAAACGAATGGTTACTGGGTGTTCTACTACCAAAATCTTTATTATAAAAAACATATGGTCTCTTTCTGGTAATATTGTTTTGAACAAAAACAAACAAGAACCAGATTGCATAAAGATATGGTATTGAAACTAGCAAAAGAAAAAATTCACCTTTTAAAATAAAATATAAAAGCACCGATAAAGATGCTAGCATAAGGAAATAATTGCTTAGTTTACTCATCAAACGTAGATCTTTTTTATTAAACTTAGAGAATATTCTAGAAATTTCACGGTCAAAATACAACACTGGAAACTCCATATTATTCCTTGATACATTCTCGTTTTTAATATTTTCAGCTCAAGATTTTTATGGTTCAAATAGAACTAGCTATAATCTCTTACTTACTGGGAAGCATAAACTTTGCATATGTGATTGGAAAACTAATGAAGATTGATATATCAAAGGTTCATGATCGAAACTTGGGAGCATATAATCTTTACAGGACAACAAACTCAATAAAACTCTTCATACTGGCTGGGTTTTTGGATGGACTAAAAGCATTCATACCAACCTACTTTTTTGGCACAATATATGGTGTTTTCGCAATAATGGGACATGTGTTTTCTATACTATCGTTCCTGAAAACAAAAAGGCTGATAACTGGTATGGGAATAGCATCTACAATAGGGTTTTTCATAGCATCTGATTATAAGCTGTTATTGATCTATGTTATTCTAATTTTGCTACACAAACTAGCAATTTCTAAAATGGTAGAGAATAAAGTTAGAGTATTTGGTAAACAGCTATATCAGTTAATGTACTTTTACCTGGCAATATTGTTATATTCTACTGTTTTTTACCCAAATCAGAATGAATTTATTGTTTTATCGTCAATATTGATTTTATTGACCATTGGTTTTGGGTATAGGTGGATAACATTCGTAAGAAGAAAAGTGCTACCAAATATACAAACAAACGAGCTAAGAAAAATAATGGAAGAAAGGTAAACTCGTTCGAAATGTTCTTCAAGTTCAAGAAGTTTGCTTTTGTTAGAAAATTTGCATTCCTAATCATAACACTAATGTTTCTAAAGTACGAATTTGGAAATGTTTTAACAGTAACGGATTTTCTTAAAACACTTGCAAAGTTTGTTGGATTTTTCCTGATGTACTCTTCTATCTACGTTTTCAACGACATAACCGACTATAGAGATGATATAAAAAGAAAATTCATAAGAGAGTCAAAGATATTAGCAAGAGGTATTGTAGAGTTGGATCAGTTTGCTTTGTTCGGTGGCTATCTACTCGTAATCGGTTCTATAATCAGTCTGATCTTTATGACAAAAGCGGAAGTATTGATAATATTTGGTCTGATACTTTTTGGAATATTGAGGAGTTACATAAAAAATCTTGGTTTGAGATCTTTTGCTTTAATAGTAATGGAATTTGTTAACTTGCTGTTGTTTGTTATGTTTGTCAATAACAGTTTTCTCTTCGAGCAAAAAACGTTATTGATGGTTTCTGCAGTATCGATATATTACACAATACTTTACTACATCTACAGAAAATTCGAAAAAGAAAATGAAGAATACGTTATGAAATGGGGAAACGTTTTGATACCTGCACTAATAATAATTTTCATGCTATTTCCGTTTTCTTTATTCTTTAGAGTTTACATGGCAATAATGGCATCTGGTTATGCCTTGCTATGGAGAAATTCAATAATTAAAAAATCTGTAAAGACTATTGTTTACGGTGGTTTTGTTTTCTTGTTGATATCATTAGTATTGCTATTTATGTAAATTCGATAGGCTTATTTGCATTTCTGAAACCAGTCTCTCAAATCTTTCCAAAGACATATTTCTTTTACCGTTTTCAAAATCTCTTACCATTTCCCTGCTAACACCTATGATATCTGCTAGCTGTTTTTGGGTCAAACCCATTTCGATTCTTTTCTTTTTAACATTGAGTAACTTACCGATAGATGGAACATTAGATAACATCTTTATCCAATCATCTTCTGTTGGAAATTTATCTTTTACCCTATAGATCTTACTGCCTCTCTTTCCAACAATAGCATTAGCTATCTCCTTGGGTGGTTTTAATCCAATGTATTTGAAGAAGTTGAAAGGAGTAGCATTACCAGCCCTAGAAAACAATGAATAACCAGCATAGCCTTTATGAAAACCACTTTTCATTCTAACAGCATAAAAATTCATGTCAAGTTGTTTAAGTTTGGAAATAAGAAAATTTACATCTTCTTTGGAAAAATTGTTTGTAGCTAAAACTATCCATGGCACCCGATTTGGATTTTTGTGTCTTATTAAACTACCATCGCCAATGTACCAAAGCAACATAGTTAAAGGAGTTAACTCTATGTTTTTAGGTAATACTTTAAAACGTTTTCCATTTGGGAGTTTTATGTACCATTGTTCAACAAGCTCTATAATTTTACCAGAATATTCTTGTGTATTAATGTAAAAACCAACAGACCATGTATCAGAAATTTTATTATCATGTACGATATAGCATTTCTTAATTCCATTGTTTTTAAGTAATTTCATCACCCATTCAATGAGCTTCTTGTCTTTAGCAACATACCTAAAGTAAAAATACTTACCGTCTTTTTCTTGTATTGTACCATCTCCTAGCAAAGCACCATTAATTATTTCTACAATTTTTTGTATAGACATAATAACATATAAATAGTTCTTGATTTAAAAACTCTAAGAGACTACATTTCCCCTAAAATAGGTATAAAAATCACAACAAAGTAAAAACAAAATGGATTTGTTACTACTTAACGCTTGGAACGTTGTTTGTGTCTACGACTACCTCTTCTAGAAGCACCTTTTGCTTTATGCGGCTCATTCCTTCTGGGATCTGCGACAACTAAATTCCTATCATACTC
>JAGGZO010000078.1 GCA_021161995.1 Candidatus Aenigmatarchaeota archaeon | reverse complement strand
TCGTTTTACCTTCGGATCATTATGTTAAACCAAACAGAAACTATGAGAATGCTGTTAAGATAGCAAATGATATAGCAGAGAAGTATCTTGTTGTGTTTGGTGTGAAACCAAAGTATGCTAATGCTGGCTATGGTTATATTAACCCAGAAGAAGATTTTGGCAAATACTTTACAGTTTATGAGTTCAAAGAAAAACCCACTCAGGAATTAGCTGAAGAATATGTGAAGAAGGGATATTTCTGGAATAGCGGCATGTTCGTTTTTAATACCAAATTGTTTTTCGAAGAACTGAAAGAACATTCTCCAGAAATATACTATGCGTTTTCTGTTCTAGGAGAGAAAGATATTTTAGAGAAACTCTCATTAAGCAAGGATGAAATAGTTTCAAGGATATATTCTGTAATACCATCAATATCAGTTGATTATGGTCTGTTAGAAAAATCTAAAAGTATTGCTATGGTCCCATTGAATACCGAATGGAACGATCTAGGAAGCTTTGATTCTATTTATGAAATATTTTCGAAAGACAGAATGGGTAACGCTTCTTTGGTGCAGGGAAGAAATGCAGATGTTATTTCAATAAACTCGAAGAACAATCTAATAATAACTCAAAGGCTAACTGCCACTATTGGATTGGATGATTTAACTATAATCGATACTGGAGATGCGCTTTTGATAACTAAGAGAGGAGAAAGTCAAAAAGTTAAGGAGGTCTATAAAATCCTGGAAAAAAGAAAAGATAGCAGGATTGAAGTGCATAGAACAGCTTACAGACCATGGGGTAGTTATACTGTTTTAGAAGAGAATGATAGGTTCAAAATAAAGAGACTAACAGTTTTACCAAAGAAAAGATTGAGTTTGCAGAGACATTATCATAGGAGTGAACATTGGGTTGTTGTTAAAGGTATAGCGAAGGCTACTGTTGGTGATAAAGAAATAATTCTGAAGCCAGGTGAAAGTGTTTTCATACCAGCCTATACAATACATAGACTAGAGAATCCCGGCGTCATTCCTCTAGAGATAATAGAGGTTCAAATAGGAGAATACTTGGAAGAGGATGATATAGAGAGATTCCAGGATGACTTTGGAAGAACTACTTCTTAAACCACTCTGCTAATACATTATATGGCTCTATTGAACATACTTTTCTGTACGCCTTTTTATGTTTTTTGCTTACGAAGTCAAGAAACTTTCCTGTTTCTGAGTAAACTAAATTTTCGTTGAAGCTTTCTGTGTTTTCTCTTTCAGAACAAACTCTACTTGCTATTTCATACGCATTTTCTAAAACTCTTTCGGTTAATAATTCAATTACATCTTCTGGGGGGTTGTATTTTTTTATGTGTTCTTCAAGTGATTTAAGAACTTCGATCTGTTTAGATATAGCCGAGGCAAGACTACTATCATAGTATAGAAGATCAATGACATCATTTAGCTTGTCGTAATCATATTCTAATTCATCTGGCCATTCATACATAGTTTCATCCAAGGTCTATCTATGTATTATGACTAAGCTATTTTAAGTTTCTCTAATTATAGGTTAGGAATTTTCCTGTTATAAAATTTTCGACTATATCCGATTTATTGAAGAAAGACTAACCAAAGAAAATTCTTGAAAGAGGTAAGGTTATTGAGTGACTTAATGACAGTAATTCTAAGAGAAACCAGACCCTCAAGGGTACAAACTAAACTTTGAAGAGTTCCTTCTGACCTAAAAGCCTTGGGATATGCTCTTTTAGGGATATCAGAATGGAAGAATGAGGACCTGAATACTTTAAAAGGTAATCATCTGTGTTGGTGATCTTTCTCTTTTTCTATCTTCTCTTTCCAGTAAGGGTCTACCTCGAGAATCTGATTGATGAATGCTTCAACAACATTCTTAATCTTTCCATAGGCTCCTGTGACGACGTCAATACCAAGACTGTTAAAATATTCTATAGCCTTATGTCCCATTCCATATGCTAAAACGACATCTCCACCATGATCTTTTATAAATTTTGGTAAATCACCTGGACCATGTTCATCAAAAGGAACTTTGACAACTTCTACTTCTTTAACTTGATTATCTTTTACATCGACAAAAACAAAGTACTTTGCTCTCCCAAAGTGACTGCTCACATTACTCTCTAGACCCTTATCATCTTCGGCAGGTATAGCTATCCTCATTCTAATCACCAAAAAATAGGAAATTTATAACATATAAAGAAGTTTGCATGCATATTTTTATAAACTTTTGCTTGGTAACATAACTACGAAGAAATGCATACATAGATATTTTGGCTGATGCTAGCTTTGAGTTTATAAAAGAACACTAACGTTGTCTGCTCATTTGCGATAATGACTTAAAAACCTTTCAGCTACAATACATGAACGAACTTTATTTTTTCTTTTTTGTTATCCAATTTAAAATTTTACTTCTAGCTACTCTTATGAAAATTCTCTCGAGGAAATTTTATGCTAGGAATCCAAAAACTGTTGCTATTGAACTACTTGGAAAAGTTATTGTAAGAAAGGTTGGTAATAAAAAACTTTCTGGTATGATAGTGGAAACAGAAGCTTATTATGGTGATAAGGACCCAGCATCTAGAGCATATAAAGGAAAGAAAAAATATAACTCAGTGATGTGGGATTTACCTGGTAAATTGTTCATTTATATGGTTCATGGGTATTGGTTACTTAACATTGTCGCTCATGAAAAAGATTCTGCCGGTGTTGTATTGATTAGAGCTCTTGAACCTTTGGATGGCGTTGATGAGATGATTAAAAATAGAAGAGTTGAGAACATTAGAAGTCTAACAAATGGTCCTGGTAAGCTAACTAAAGCCATGCAGATAGACAAGAAACTAAACGGGTTGGATGTAACAAAAAGGAATAGCGAGCTTACTGTAGTAAAGTCTGGTTTCAGACCTAAAAACATAGCTAGATCATATAGAATAGGAGTTACAAAAGATTTACCGGAGAAGTTAAGATTTTATTTGAAAGGAAACAATTTTGTTTCGAGATAAGTTATAAAAATTCTTTGTCTATAAAGGTTTTTCATGAGTTTAGATGATTTAGAAAACATAATCAAAGATATGGGAATACATACTTTAAAGTTGATTGATGTTACTGGTGGTATGAAAGGGAAGTTGATGTCGATAAAAGAATGTTGGAGAATGGTTGCATTGACGAGGTTTACATAGTCAATGGTAAGCATCCTGAGAGAATTAGAGATATCTTAAACGGTAAGATAACAATTTGTACTAGGATAACATGAATAAACTTTCATGGTCTATACATGAATGTATATAACTTATAATATACCACCCCAAAATGATAACTTTAAATTTTTTCGATTAACATATAGTCTTATGAAAGCCATAAAAGAAGCTGTAGTGAGACTGTTTGGAAGAGAAGACCCTCTAACTAATCAGGAGGTAAACATATTAAACAACAAAGAAATTGAAAATAAAGAAGGCTATCCACTTTCGGTTGAAACAACAAAAGCGAGCTTATTTTTTGATTTAATAAATGAGGAAAGAGCTCGAATAGAAAAAGAAGTTGGTTATAAGTTGAAGTTTATGGATTTAAAGGGAAGTGATGGTACACAGGTAGATGTCTATTTTAATGGTGATGATGTTGATTTCTTAGACATTAAGGTTCGAGGTTGGAATCCTTATGTACCTCCAGAAGCGGTAGAGAAGTTATTAGAAAAGTATGAATCACGCAACCGTTACTCAATCAGTTTAATAGATGATCTGTGGAATACGATATTCGGAATCGATATTTATAGAGACAAAGAAGGATTCGAAGTGGGATATAATGGAAAGTATAAACTAAAACAAGATTATAAACGTCTTGTGGAAAAAATGCTAGAAGCTCTTGGTATTGAATATGAAGAAATAGAAGATAAAATCAGGATAGAGAAGCATCAAAAGAACGTTGATATAACTCCATCTGCTTTGAGGAATGTATACGAATTAGTCGCTGCAAATGATAATAACATATATATCCATATTTTTGACCTTAAAGATTCAGTATCAATTTCAAATAATTTGATTGGTTTCTCTTACGTTAAACCAGAGGAGGTGGATGAGATAGAGAAATTCCTAAACAATTACGAAAAAAGTCTGTATAAATTAAAATATAAGGTAATCTATTTCAGCAAACCACCAGAAGAGGAACCAGAAGAAAATACGATAAAATTTGTTTGAGCTACATGCTTTTAATTTCTATCTTTTCTTTAATACTAGAGAATTTTCTTTATTTCATCTACAATAGCTTTACACTTTTCGTAATCATCTTTAGTTCCATTTTCTTTTATGAATTCTAGTTTTTCTTCTAATTTCTTTTTAAGCTTATCTCCCTTTTTGTGTCTTTTGAAATGTGTTGTGAGTACATATAACCAAGCTTCTTCGAAAACAGATAATTTATCAACATATCTTAATAGTTTACCTGTCTTCGTTTTTGGTGAACTGCTTGTACCATGATTCAAGATGCCGTCTATTATTCTTTC
>JAGGZO010000047.1 GCA_021161995.1 Candidatus Aenigmatarchaeota archaeon | reverse complement strand
GCTAATAGAGCTATACCTATAACAACTAAAAGTTTTGCAAGAAGTTTTTCAGCATAATCATCCAAATAATACATAATTTGTTTTTGTAATATTTTGTTAACTGAGCTTTACTCCTTTTAAGGTAATTCTTACTAAAGAACAAATAATTTTTTATTGTTTCACACTATTTCTTTATAGTGATATGAATGGGGGAAAAACAGTTACGCTGTCCGCTCTGCGGTGGTATTGACTTCAGAGTTGAAGAAGGGAAACTCGACAGTAAGTGGGGGATTACCGCGCATAAGGTAAAAATAGTCATTTGCAAAAACTGCGGGTACGTTATGATGTTTTACAAGGGTAGGACAATTTTTGACTTCGATTGATCCTTTTTATTTTTTACTGAATATTTATAGATCTTTGTGAACCCAAACAGGGTCATCATCAAACTACACTAGAACCTCATTTACCTTTCGTACCTAAATTTGATTTTGTATTTGTTCTTAAGTCTTCTCATGATAAACCTTCTTTGTTTCTGGTTTAAGTTTTCTGCAGAATAAACACCTTTTTCCATTTCAAACTTTTCAACCATTCTTAAAAATGCTTCTATTGATACACCAGTCGCATAAGAAATGTATGCTGCTCCTGGAATTCTTTTGTGAACTTCTAGTTGATTTGGAAATACTGACCATATCATCTTTTCATCAGCTTTTACTCCTAGTATGAATTGGGCGTTTCTTATCAAACCATTTTCTATGAATTCAGTTATCTCTTTTGGTGTATTTGATCTCGGAAATGATTTTATTATTTCGTTTTCAAACTTTGGAAACAGTTTGTATTTTAATAACGTTCTAATTTCTTCAACTTTACTTCCACCGCATTTCGTTTCAGCGTTCTCAACGCTATTCAAATATTTTGGTATTGTTATGGGATCTTCTTCAGAGACTGTATAAACAGTCCTTTCTCCATATATCGGGAACTTTATTCTTTCCGGTTCAGACAAAGGTTTAGTATAAATATATCTACCGTTTCTGTATATTACAGGCTTTGATGTGAAATCATCAAAAGCTACTTTTGGAGACCATGAATTAAAAACAACGTCAGCATCTTCTTCCTCTAGACTTATCGTTTTGATCGTTTCAACATTTCCATTTAATTTATGGTAAATTTCACTCGCTAGTAGATTGCTTAACCCAGGTTCTACTCCTATGTTTATTAAACCAAATAATCCTCTTCTTTTAAAATCATTGTCAAACTGTAGCTGTTCTACTTTTTTTCCTTCTAGCATGGATGCTGCATCAACGTAGTTTACTTTGTATTTCATGGCGGCTTTCATCAATTTTATGTTTAATCTTGGAGATGCTAGGTTCATTACAATATCACATTTTTTGATGAAACTAAGCGAATCTTTTAGTGCATTAACTTTCTTTATCTTTTTGTTGACAAAATTCTTTGCAAACTTTGGATTTTTATCTACGTAAATCACATCATAATCATCTATTAGTTTTGAAACTACATGTGTAACAGCACCACAACCAATAATACACAATTTCATTGTATCACCTTTAGGAACACTCTAAATTAATGAGTTTTATAAGAAATAAATTTTATGGTTTGTTTGTTTGTGTTTGATTTAGACGGAACTCTTATAGATAGCAAAGGGATTCATGCAAAAGCCTTTCTTGAAACAGTTAAAAAATATTTTGGTAAAAACGTCGATGAAGAGAGAACAATTAAAATCATAAAGGAAAATTTTGGCAGGCCTGGTAGATACATATCAAAACTATTAATCGATACCTTTGGATTAAAAATAACACCTAATGAGTTTATGAAAAAGAAAGCAGAGGTTTTTTCTGGAATGTTGAATAAACTGAAATTATTCCCATGCGTTGAAGAACTGTTATCATATCTAAAATCAAGAAATCAGTTGCTAGTTATTGCATCGTATTCGAGAATAGACGAAGTTAGAATGATATTGAACAATTTTAAAATAAGAAAATATTTTGATCTTATATACGGATTTGATGAAAGCAGCAATGTAACCAAAGAAGAGTTTATCTCTAAGCTTAGGATATTCTTGAAAGACAATGTTGAGAAGTTTTTCATAATTGACGATTTTCATGAAATGCTTGTAAAAGCAAGAGAATATGGATACATTCCGATTGGTGTTTTAACTGGTAAAAGTTCAAGAGAAGATTTTATTAGAAATGATATAAAATTCTTTGAAAATTTGTGTGAATTGCAGGAATATTTAAAGAATGTAATTGAATGAATTTGATTTAAGGATAGAGAACATATTCTCAATACTTTTTTGTGTAATTTCATTTCTCATGATAAAAGGAGTTTTAAATCAATAAAAAATCTATATTTTCTCATTAAATATTATTCTGAGCGGGGGTCGCCTAGCCTGGTCAATGGCGCAGGACTGAGGCTCCTGTGGGGTAGTCCCTTCGTGGGTTCAAATCCCACCCCCCGCATCACAACTTTATACACATTATCTTAGAAATAATAGTTATGTATCATGACGAGAGAATTCTGTTAACTGATGATGAAGCAAAAATTTCTTATTCTGTTGTTGGTGAGTATAGTAATCCCACTATTCTAATGATTCATGGCTGGGCATCGGATAGGAGTACTTATGACAATCTTATTCCGGAGCTATCAAAAAACTTCAGGCTAATAATTCCTGATCTTAGAGGGTTTGGTAAAAGCGAAAAGAAACCACCGTTTGTCACGCATAGAATGGTTAAGGATATGATACTTTTGTACAAAGCTGAAAACGCGAAAATAATACTGGGTCATTCATGGGGTGGACTTATAGCCCAGGAATTGAGTGCTGTTCTCGATCCGCGAGCAACTATATTAGTATCGACATTTGCGAAGTGGTCTCGACCGTTCTCTGGGTGGTTTTTCAAGCTATTACTACCAATAATAGAGCGAATGGACATAGATGCTTTCGTTAATACGATGCTTGAAGTAGCGTATAGGACGAGAAATAAAGACATGGAAAGATCACTAAAGGAAATGCTCAGGAATTTAGACATGAATGTTCTCAAGGAATCTGGAATTGATATACTGGAATTTGATAGCACACCAGAACTTTCTTTGATAAAATCACCAGCACTAATAGTTCATGGAGATAGAGACCATATAGTTCCTTTAGAGCATGCATTCTATCTTAATGACAACATAAAGAATTCTGAAATCGTTGTGATACCAAGGGTTGGTCATAATTTACCTGACATAAAACCAAAACTCCTATCATCATTAATTACTGGATGGGTTCTTTCAAGTATTTAGTAACTTTGAAGAAATGTTCTGGGTAATTTTTCCTGAAATAATCATCTAGGAACAATTCAAATTCATAATCACTTAGAACTTTCCTATCAGTCTTTCTTAATTTGACTTCTAGTGTTATGAAACCTCTTGCTGGAGCAGTATAACCTTTTTGCTCAGCATATTTTGTTATTTGTTGAGCAGCTGGTGCTACTATGGCTGCTTTACCGTTTGCAACACCGATAGATGGTATATGCAAATCACCGCATATTGCAACATTAGAATCTGGAAATCCTTTGTTCGCTTGTTCTAATAATTTGTATGCAGGATCTTTGTACGACCATCTTCCTATTCTAGGTCCATGTATGAAGAAGAAATTTATACCATCTATTATTTTATTTCCTACCCCCATTTCAGAACCAGATACAGGATAAATTCTTTTTGCTATTCCCTCCATCATTTCAAACATTTGTCTTATATCTGTTGCTTCATCCATCATGTAATTTTCTTTATTGTAGTGTTGACCGCTTATTATAACAACCTTTCCTTTTTTGTTCTTTCTCATGTATGGCATTATGTATGGTTTAAGAAATCTGTTTAGCAATTCCTCTCTTTGCAAAGAAAGGTGAGATATCTTCCTAGTATGGAACAAAATTCTATTCTTTAAGATTTCAAGTTCTTTCATTTCATTTTTTAGCTTTTCTAACGTCTGTTTATTGTGAGTTTTTTTGATTTTTTTATCGAGTTTCTCTATTTTTTTATCTATTTCTGCAACAATCATTTCAGATTTTACCGGAACTATTTCAGAATCTATGTATTTGTATTCTTCTCTATGCATACCGTCAACTAAATCTCCAGTCAAAACAACCATGTTAGCTTTTTGTCTTAGAATCTCTTTACCAATCATCTCAACGTATTCATAATTGGATGGTGCCACTAGCATGTTTTTTGACCCAATATGAAAATCACCAGCTGATAATATTTTGTATTCCGAAAATCTTCCATAACCGTATCTTTGATAGTACTCTAGCGTTTCTGTTGATACTGCTCTAAACCTAATCTTACCATCTTTGTAAATATCCAGTAGGACAACACCTCTTTCATCAATATCATACATACCTCTTTTTTGTTCATCTACAGCATATGCTTTCTTCAAAGCAAGCTCTTTGTTCCATTTTGCGAATGACATTAATTTTACTATGTAGAGAACATCTACATCATCTGGTCCATCTACATTATCTGCTAATACTCTAAAACCACCTTTATGCATCGAACCGTCGATTATCATTTTGGGTGCTCTATCTGTTCTTGATTTTAGATTTCTTGCTAGTTGTTGATATCTGTATATGTTACTTGTTATAGATGTTTTTGAGATTACTCTATTCAGGTTGTATGATATTAGTAATGGACCAAAATCTTCGTATTCTATCTCAATAGTGTTATAGGGATATATTTTCTTGTTTTCATAACCGGAGAATATTGGATTGATGAACTCGGATATATATTTTGTTTTAACTGCATCTATGGCTTCTTGGAAATCTTTCGCAACAATATTCCATTGTTTTAGCATTGATCTGTATTTTTGGTAATGGATTTTAGATGTGATTTCAGCTTCTTCATCCTTGGTTTTTGATAGTTCTTTTGTTAATTCGTTTTTTCTTTGTAATAGCTCATCTGGTTCAACATCATATTTCATCAGTTCCTTTTCAAGTTTTCTCAATTCTTTTTCCAATTCTTTTTCCCTCTTTTTTATTTCCGACCTTCTGTTTTTTAGATTTTCCATTTTTTTGGCTGATTCTTTCCTAAAATAAACATCCGCTAAATCTAGAGTATTTTCCCAATCATCCTGTGACCAAAGGTAAATTATTTTCTTTGGTGTATAGTCCAATTTGGAAAACAGCTTTCTCAATTCATACTTTGCGAGTATAACAAATTCGAGTAAATCTCTTGGTATAGTTGCTTCATCATAATCTTCTATACCTATTTCCGCTTCCTTCCTTCTTTTGTTTAGTATGCTCTCCCAAGCTTCTTTACCATACTTTTCTATGATATTGCTATCAACATTTCTCAAAAATTCTTTTAGTCTCCTACCGAAATAGGATGGTACTCTTGGCAGTATACCAGAAATAACGATGATATCTGGTTTTTCTTCGTATAGAATATGATACAATCCTTCTAATGCCCTTGGAGAATATGATTTAGTACCTATCTTAAGATCGTAAAGAAAAAGTATTTTCGAATCTTTTTTTCCATCGAATGACATTTTTTCTTCTGCTTTTCCTATCAATTCTTGGTCCAGTTTGATTTTTTTGTCAGTATAAAGAAACTTTTCTAGGGAGGCGCCATCAAATGCAATCTTATCAGAATCGGGTTCCATGATTTTTACTTGCATCTAATTTTTTTAAATTCGAATAACTACTTTTTGTTAGTAAATGTATATAGAAATGTATATTTTTCATGAAAGAAAACAAGAAAATATTTTCTTGATTTTTGGTCTAAAAACTTTAAAGATTTCAGCTAGAGGAATGATAATATGCTAGAAAAATTGATTAGAAAGGTTGATGAAAAAGATGTTGCTATACTTAGAGTTTTGGATGGTCTACGTGGAAGCTTTGAATTTGTGCTTTTAGAAAAGTTAAAAGAAAAATTGCCTTACAGCGAGGAATTAATAAAAGAAAGATTGAGAAAACTTAGCTCGTTAAAAATAGTGCAAGCTCAAAAACAAGGAGAATATATCGGGTTTAAAATTCTAGAAAAAGGCATGGATATTATTTCAGTGTGGAATTTCATTAAGCATGATAAGATAGTTGCAATACTTTCTCAAATAGGTAAAGGTAAAGAATCTATTTTGTATAGTGCTATAGACAAAGAGAAAAACTGGGTTGTCGTCAAGCTACATAGATACTATACACAAGAGTTCAAAAAAATAGAAAAATCCCTTGCTTATGCCTCTATTAAGTTAAGAGGGATAGAACTAAATCTTGCAGATTATATGATAGATGTCCCGAGAGCTAAAGCACAAATAGAATTTCATTCCATGAAAAGACTTTATGATGCTGGTATTAATGTCCCTAAGCCAATAGACCTTGATAGACATGTTGTTTTAATGGAGATGTTGTGCGAGCAACCAGGCATTGCATCTCCTTTACTGAAAGATGTTAAGCTAACAAATCCAAAAGATGCTCTGGAATTAATAATGGACGACTATCATACAATTATTAATAAAATAGGTTTAGTTCATGGCGATCTTAGCGAATTTAACATTATAGTCCATGAAAACGATTTGTACTACATCGATTGGCCTCAGGCAGTTCCGATAAGCTACAAATTTGCCAATAAGCTAATAGAAAGAGATTATAGAAATATAACATCATATTTTAGGGACAAGTACAAGGTAGAAACAACTAGGTCGTTAGAGGATTTCTTAATAAAAATAAAAGAAGAAAAAAGGAGATTTTAGTCTCCGGCTAGTTCCCAAACCGCTTTTAGCGAAACTATTATCATGGCTGGTATTACGAATGCTGCCATATAGTCTAGTATTCTATCAACCGAAGCTCCTATTGCACCATAGCCAGCGAAGGATATACTAGCACCTATGACTAGTGCGATTGCTGCTACCAAAAATCCTGTGAATTCTTTCTTCTGTATATTCAATAGACCTACTACTAGACCTAGAAGGTATAGTATACCGATCACTAGATTCGTATCGCTTATGTAGTCTGCTGCGATCCCTGCGATTATTGCTAGGAAGATACCAGCCAAGAAAGCGATCTCTCCTATTTTTATGCCTTTATCTGAGTATCTTCTGCCTCTTGCCATACAATTTTAAATAGATATTTCAATTTATTAAATTTTATTATACTTTACAATATAGATTAATTTCTATGTTTTTACAAAATTTAAAATGAAAATATTTAACAATATTGGTAATCATGTTATCTATATAAACCTGAGAAACAAATAACAATTTTGATGAAAGCTGTTGTAATATCTCTTGGTGGCTCTGTTTTAACAACATTCTTAGAATATCCAGAAAAGCTTAACAAGTTCAAGAGAATCATTCATGAAATTTCTCGCAGATACAAAATAGTTCTGGTTGTTGGTGGTGGGTCTACTGCTAGAAAATACATAAATGTAGCTAAAGACTTTACGGAAAATAAGTCAATACTAGATAAAATAGGTATTGCTGCTACTGAATTGAATGCAAGGTTTTTGATAGCTTTGCTGGAAGATGTATACCCAAAACCTATAAAGACCACAGACGAATTACTCATCGCTTTACAAAACAGTAATATTGTTGTGTGCTCTGGTAATGAGCCGGGTGTATCAACAGACTGGGATGCTGCTCTGTTTGCAGACGCTATAGGAGCTAAGCTGCTAATAAACGCTACTAGAGTGGATGGTATTTATGATAAAAATCCAACAAAAAATAAAGACGCAAGAATCATAAACAGACTTACTTATTCTGATTTTTTTGAACTGATGAAAAATCAGAGTAGTGAGCCAGGAAACTATCCGTTGTTCGATCTAAGTGCGATTAAATTGCTAGAGAGGAGCAAAATAAAGCTTGTTGTTGTTAATGGTTTGGAACCAGATAACATACTAAAGGCCGCGTTAGGTAAGGATGTTGGTAGTATTGTTGGCGAATAAGTCAGATGTAAACATGATAAACAAATTTTAGTTTTTGTTTGTTTGTTATATTTTATTAGGATTTGATGAAAGCCCCGATAGCTCAGCCTGGTAGAGCGCCTGCTTGGTAAGCAGGAGGTCGCGGGTTCAAGTCCCGCTCGGGGCTTCAGAAATTTTGTTCAGTATCTACTTTATTGAGTTTAAAAGAAGATATAAAAGACAGAAATTTTTCAACGCTTGGATACAGACTTTTTCTTTAAGTAATAGTAGAATAGGAAAAACAACGGTATAATAATAACCAGAAAAAACATATACCTTTCTGGTTCTTGGGGCAAAATGAAATATCCCTGTGATGAAGAGGAATGTATCAATGAAAGAAAAAGTATGGATGGAATAATAAGGGAAAGAAGATATTTTTTCAATTTTGATCTGTACTCTGCATACATCTTATATCCTAATTTTTTAGCATAGTCCAGCTTACCTCCACTTAAAAAATATTTTTTGAGGGATGCCGGGTCTCTATAGAACAAATCCTTTGGATTGATTTTTCCTTCTTGGATGTATTTAAAAATCTCTTCGGCAGTAGCATATCCCTTTGCATGCACTTCCAGACTTTTCCATTTTCCATAGATTCTACCGCTTAAATGTCTTTCAAGTTGACTACTGAAACGTTTCTCATATGGTTCAAAAATTTTTTTACCGTGGAAGAAGAGAGTTTCTTCCAAGTCTTTTTTTAGTAATTTGAAATAATCAGTTATATTATCTTTGAATTTTTCTAAAAATCTATCAAGATCAGGATTTTCTGTTTGGAAAAAATATTTTCCTGTATATTTAACGTGATATTTCAATGGTACTTCAATATTATTTTCTAATGCCTCACGTATTTCAAAAGGAACTTTATACTTCATTTCATATAAGTCTTTCAGGAGTTCTGCAAATCGTTCTTTGAATTTATCGGGATCTCTTTTTGTTTTAATTTCATCTATCATGTACAAAGCTTTTCTTTCTAGTTCATCGATTTTTTTGTTCAACTCTTCAAGAGTATACCATTCCCCCTTTTTATGCATTTTATATTCTTTCATAAGATTTTTTCCCGTGCCAGGTTTTTCTCCTATGGCTAATCGTGCAAGATATCCAAAAAATTCTTCAACGTCATGGTACATTTCCTTCCAACCCTTTTTTCCCTTTGTTCTATATCTCAAGAGATGTGTAATCTCTTCAGCCAATCCAGGTACCAATTCTTCTTTTAATCTGTCCAACTCATCTTTATACGTTTCAAAAAATCTTTCACCAATTCTTATTTTTCCATATTTTGGATCAAAATGAGCAGGACTATCTTCTAAAAATGTTTCTTTTGTAGGAGTATATATTTGAACTATGTTTTCAAATTCATTTTTTAGGCTTTCAAATTCTTCTACACCAAAAAAGTTACTCAATCTTTCACAAACTTCTTCAAAAAGATTTTTTAGAAGTTCTCGATCATTATTAGGT
>JAGGZO010000075.1 GCA_021161995.1 Candidatus Aenigmatarchaeota archaeon | reverse complement strand
GATTTATTGGTGAAGCAACAGAGGTTAAAACAACAGATGGTTTAATTTTGTTAAAAAGATTGGATGAAGCTGTTAAAGAAGAATTCCCGTATGTTTTTGGTATTGGTGAAAAACTAGAAGAAGCGAAGAAACTAAAAAGTGTTCCACCTAAACACCCAGCTATGGATGTGAAATTTAGAGAATTCACTAAAAAGATTTTGGGTAAAGGAGTTCCATTATTCCATTTGTATGGAGATTATCCAGTTAACTATGCAAAAGAGCATTTTAATGATTATGTTATAGAAAGAATGGTTGAGATGAAAGTATTCTTTTATACTAAGGTTGGTGTACCATTCTAGGTTAGTTTTTTCAGTAACTTTTCTGGTTTCATGAATGAAATTATTATCAGCACATCACCCTCTTCTATCAGAGATTATTTATCGATTAATATTCTTCCATCTTTTTTTACTAATGCTATTGATTTGAATTCATCGCCTCTAACTTCAGAGAGCTTTTTGCCTATTACGTTTATGTCTTTAGTTATTTTCAGTATTACCAGATTAGAATCATCAGTAAGTTCAACGACTCTCTTTATGTCTGGATGAAAAACGTGATCAAAGACATAGTTAGCTGCTATTTCTTCTGGAACAATTACATAGTCTATATCAATTTTTTCCAAGAATTTTACATAGCTACTTTTGCTAATCCTCACTATTATTTTTGGAACATTATACTCCTTTGCTATTATGGCAGCCAGTGTATTGGCATCTTCTTTTGAGGTAGAGGCGATAAAAACATCAGCTTTTTCTATACCCGCTTGCTCTAGTATATAAGGATCTGTCCCATCTCCTTGTATCACAGATATACCATATTCATCGACTATTTTTTCAGCCAATACAGGATCTCTTTCAATGACTGATACTTTCCAGCCCTTTTCCATGAACAGTTCGATCATCCTTTTCCCAAAAAGCCCACCACCTAATATGACCGCGAACATATCTAATCCCTAATTATTTTGTACAAGCTTAAAATTAAAGCAAATGCGGCAAATATTTCTAGTCTACCTAACCACATATCTATTATCAAAAGTATTTTGTATGCTGTTGGTAAAGAAGGTACTATGTTTAATTCCAAACCGACATTACCCATAGCTGAAGCAACTTCAAACATTGATTCTACAAAATTCTTCGTATGGAATGTTAGTAATATGCTTGAGATAAAGAGTGTAGATATATAAGAAAAGAAAAATACCCCGACCATAGCTAAAATCTTTTCATCTATTATAGAATTCATGTACCTTTCCACTATACTCATATCCCTGGGATGCAAAATTTTTCTTAGTTGAAGCTTAATACCCTTTACTAATATGATAAATCTATCTATCTTTATACCACCTGCTGTAGAACCGATACCACCACCGATTATCATTAAAGCGATCAGAGAAAATATGTATGCTTCTGGTTTTTTTGCTAAATCATCATAGCCAAATCCACTGCAAGTTATTGCTGATACAGAGTGGAAAAACGAAGATAATGGATTTATTCCGTTTACCATTCCGATTATTCCTGAAATTAATATCAATGCAATAAACCATTTCAGCGGCTCATATCTTCTGAAAGCCTTCTTTATTCTACCTTCAAATACCATTGCATGAAAAGCAAAGTTTAGCGCACCAGTCAACATTAAAAGGATTATTATAACCTGCTGAATTGCTGTTGGTGAAAATTGAGTAAATGGTGTCATACCACCAGTAGCTAATGCAGTCATAGAAATGTTAGATGCTATAAATATATCCATACCAGCAAATGAAAGCAGAGCAGCACCGATAAAAGTTAGTGATACATATATTTTCATCATTTTTATCAGAGTATGCTTAGCTGTTGGTTCTATGAAGTCTTCTCTACCTTCTATTCTAACCATATCGTAGACCAAACTGTTCTTGCTTATCATGAACACCAGAAAGACAATTATACCCAAACCGCCTATCCATTGTTCAAAGCTCCTCCAGAATTTCACCGAGTATGATAAATCAGTTACATTGTTATAAGCAGTAAAACCAGTTGTTGTCCATGCGGACATACTTTCAAACATAGAATCTACTGGAGAGAGCCCAGTATAATAATAGATTATTCCACCTAGAAATGGAACTATTAGCCATGCTAATCCCACCGCTCCTGCTATCAAATATGGTTTTATTTTTAGCTTATCTAGGTTTGCATCTATTCTTTTCAAGAATCTTCCAAGAAGCATCAGTATTAGTGAAATGCTGGCAAACATAGTTATGTAGCTCATTTCTCTTATGTCTTGAAACATTGCTAACGAAATTAGGCCAACGATGGAGGGAACAATATGAAAGAACGAAAGTAAATACAATACTTCTCCTAACAACTTTGCGAGTATCTTTATATCTTGCTTCATCTACAATATGTGAATTGAAATGCTAGGTATTTAAAAATTGATGGTTTTGGTTCTGGCGTTTTCATCAAAAAATAGCAAAAATATTTTGTTTGAAAATATAATGATTAAAACTAAATACTTCGTAGCCAAAATAATCATTTATGGGATATGTTATAGGATTTACAACTGGTGCTTATTCTATTGCTCGCGGTGGTGGGGATGAAGCTGCGAGGGAATTTGCTGGTTTAGATAGGAAGATTACTGCCGGTGTTACTGCAGGCGCAAATTTCATTCAAATCGATATGGAGCAACTGGGTGAATGGGTAGCACCAGAGTTGTTAACCAGAATAGAAAGAGCTGTTAAAGAACTTGGTATGGATTGGGCGATTCATGGTGAGGTTATTACTTATTATTCGCATTTTGATGATGCAAGAAAAACTGCTTGGAAACTAGATCATTTCAGAATTCATAAGCACCTTGATAAAATGTATGAGCAATTTATTCTTAGTGGTAAGCCTGAGTTGTTTCCAAGGTACTTTCTGATTCATGCTTCTGCCAGAGAAGTTATAGGCTACTATCTCTACAAAGAAATGCCAGCTTCCGACTTAACAGTTCCACCAGTAGGAATGAAAATTAAAGTTAATATGAATGATTACAAAGGTAGAAACATAAACTGGGATATTTTTCTCAACCCCAAGGAGAAGATACCTTTCTACTCTTACAATGAAAACTCAAAGCTTAAATTGTTTAGATGGTTTAAAGCACGTCCAGTCTTTTATATGATAAAAAAACTATCCTTACCTGGCTTGGTTGAACAAATATTCATGGAAAGATTTTTGAGCAGATTTTTAGCTATATATTTTTCTAATGAGAATCTAAGAGAAGAATTTTCACGAAAACTAGATTTTTTTGTTAAAAAGTATAACCCAGGATTATCTCCTGAAGAAGTAAGTTCTCGTAAGAATTCTATACTCAACGATTTCAATAGTTATGTTAATAATATAAGAAAGTTAGAAGAAATAAGAAGTGATAACACAATTTCTGAAGAAGAAAAAATAAGGAGAATACAAGAAATTGATGAAGAAATAAGAATGATACAGAGAAGGATTGTGGATAACATACATATCGTTTACGATACAGTCTCTGAAATATACATTAAACCAGCAAACGAAGATTTGGCACTACTCCTTGATCCAGTTTTTGATGGTATGTATGAATATTGGAAGAAAGATATTTCTGGTAGAGTTGGTGAAATAGCAGGTATTCCATTTGAAGACATTGCGTTTGCAATAACCGTAAAATTCTCTGAGCTAATGCAGGGAACTAACGATAAACTATGGGAAATATTCTTTGACGGTAAAAGTTTAGTTCAGGCGATCCAACCAGAGTTAGAAGAAATGAAACAAGTTGTAACTTTGGTTAATGATATTTTTGATTTGACTAAAGGTGTGATACTTACACCAAAACTAAATGCTTTAGCTGCTTCTCGATACATAATAGGTCATTTTGAGAGTTTACCTCTGGATGATTATCTGATGGAAATGGAGAAATATGTTAAGCAAGCAACTCACCTAACAGAAGAGCAAAAGAAAAAACTTCTTGAATTCTCTAAACTTTCAATATTTGAAAAAATAAAGAAAATAAACGATGAACTTGCTAAAATAGGAAGAAAATTCTACTTTGTTTTTGAAAATCCAGAAGGCAAACCACCAATAGAAGGTTTTAACAGAATTTCTCATATTGTTGATGTTTATTATCTAGTTAAAGCGTTAAATGAATATGGTAAAACTATAGTTTCTAGTGATTTTGATTATGTAAGAGCATGCATCGATACAGATCACTTAATATCTCAGGGCTTAGATCCTATAGCTGAAATAGAATCTTTACCAGACGATGCCGGTAAGTTATTCATGGTTTACCATGTTGGCTCACCTACTGGCCATCATTCACATGAACCAATAGATATTGGCACAGATGCTCAATTAATGGTTTATAGACTTGCGTATAAACTAAGGCAAAAAGGTTTTGGCAAAGATTCAAATGCGTATTTGATTTTTGAAAGAGGCGGAGGTCAGTTACCATATCAATACATGAGAACCTCTATATTAGCTCTTAGAAAAGTTGTTGAGTATTTAGAGAAAGACATCCCACCCGATAGACTGGATGAAAACTTCTTTGGATGGGGTGAAAGTAGCCCAGATTTCATAAGACAGAGGGTTATAATAAAGCAACATGCTCTAGACCCATTAAGCGGAACAATAATAGTTCCTGAGGAAAAACACACATATTTAGGTAAAACAGTTGTTGAGGAAAAAAGAAAAAGGCCTGATGAGTGGAGTAAGGAGGAACTTAAATAGAGATTTATGTGATTCGTGTAATAGATGAATCTGGATAACTAAATAATTTTCACTAAATCTTAAAATTTTAATAAATTACTGATAGTTTTGTTAAAGGACTATTTAATATTTTGTCAGGTATTAAAATTATGGCATTGGATGAATTGTCTAAAGAGCTTGAAAATACTGGATTAACAGAAGAGCAAGAAAATACAAGAAAAAAGGCCATTTCAATTGTCGTTAAGTTTGCAGAAGAAACCCTAAAACACTTCGGTGATATTGTAAAGGGTGTTGTTATATTCGGTTCTGCTGCTAAGGGAAAAATGAAAAAAACTAGTGATATAGATGTATGGGTCATTTTGGATAACACTTCTTTCAAAATGTCTGAAGATCTGGATAAAGTTATTGCCCAGATTCACCTTATAGGCAAGAAGTTTGGAGATTTGCATATTCAGGCAACACCTTTAACGGAATTTTGGCAATGGATCAAGAGAGGTTCACCAGAGCTAATAAACTTTCTGCGCTATGGTATAGTGATTTATGATGTTGGTTTCATCAAACCAGTTCAAAGAATGCTCGAACAAGGTTTAATACCTCCTAGCGAAGAGACGGTTAAACTAAAAGTTAAGTCTGCTGAATTAAAAATAAAACGAGTTAAGGCGGAGATGAAAAGTATGGTTTTTGACTTGAGATATTCTGTTTTAGATGTGTGTCAAGCTGTTGTAATGTATTATTACAGAGCACAGCCGGATCATCATGAGATTCCAGAATATCTGGAAAAACTTGTCAATGAAGGTAAATTAGAAAAAGAATGGGTCAATAAATTCACTGAGATAAATAAACTCTGGAAGGATATAGACCACAAAATAGTTAAGGAAATAGATGGTGTTTACTTAGATAAGGCACTTAAACTTGCTAAAGAATTTTTTGAGCGGATGAAAAAATTGTTGCCAGAAGAAATTTTGGGTGATTAAAAATGGGAAAAATACCAATAACAAAAGAAGAAAGAATAGCGATAGCTAAAAAGTTCGCAGATAAAGTAGTAGAAAAGTATAAAGATTGGGTAAAATCTGTTGTTCTTTTTGGCTCAGTTGTCAGAGAAGAGTTTAAACCAACTAGCGATATAGATGTTTTTGTTATAATAGATGATACTAAAGAAGGTTTTAGTAAAGAGTTTTTAACTAAGTTTGATACTGATATAGAAAAAATGGCGGAATCAATAGAAGAGGCAAAGATAAAACTAAAAGATCCTGTTAGCGGAAAAGAAAGAACGATAAACTTACTTTCAATACAACCAACTTATTTGCTAACAGAATTTTGGGATTATGCAAGAATAGGCCATCCAATAATCTACAACTTCATAAAAGAAGGCATAGCTCTGTATGATGTTGGTGTCTTCAAACCAATACAAAGATTGTGGAGACTCGGCAAAATACCGACAACAAGAGAAGCTATCGAGAAATATTTAGAAGATGCTCCTAAGAAAATAGCTAGAGCAAAGACCGTAAAGCTATTGCAGCTAGCAGAAGATTGTTACTATGCTATTGTTAATTCAGCGCAAGCGATACTGATGTTTCTTGGTAAGCAGCCACCGGTTCCTTCTAAACTCTACAATGAAATAAGAAAGACACTTGTAGAACCTGGTATACTCGAACCAGAATATGCTAACTGGATTAAAGAAATAGTTGAGTTGAGAAAGAAGATTGAGCATCAGGAACTAAAAGAAGTAAAAGGAGAGTTTGTAGATATGTGGTTGGATAGGGCTGAAAAATTCGTCAAGAAAATGCTATCTTTGCTTGGCGCTCTAGAGATAAGAAAGATGGAAAGGATAGTGATGAAAACAAACGAAGTTTTGTATAAAGCAGTAATAGAAACGTTAGATAAACTTAACGTGCCTGTTGATGATAAGCTAAAGGAAATAGTTAAGATAAGATCCTCAGAAAAGTTTAGAGAAATAAGAAAGCGAATAAATGAGGAAATAATAAAGCAGTTGAAAGAAAACTTTAAACAAAAGTTAATAGACCCTGGTTATGTCGACCCAGCATATCTAAGGGTATGGGAAAGGGTAGAACAACTCAGAGAGCTAGTGGAAAACAAAAAGTTTGACGAACTAGATTTTGGAGAAGTGTATGAAATGAGGGAGGCAGTTAGACTGCTGATAAGAGAATTATCTAAGGCATGGAAAAGATTGGGTATAGAAGACAAAGAGGAAAGCGAGTAAACTTTTTTATTTTTTGTTGTGATTAAAGCGAATATGGAAGGTAAAGTTATTAGCTTTAGAAGAGGAAGATTTAATCAAAGAAACAATCAGGTTATAATAGAAATTCCCGGGATAGACTCTAGAGAAAGAGCATCTCGGTTGATAGGTAAAAAGGTGGTTGTAAAAATTTCTGAGAAAGTTACTAGAGTTGGTAGGATAACTAGACTGCACGGTAAAAATGGTTTAGTAGTTGCTAGGTTTAAAAGAGGATTGCCAGCATACGTTTTGTTAAAAACATGTGAAATAGCCTGAGAATAATAAATTCTTCTTTCTATATTCATTTTTATGATAGAAAGAACTTTTGTAATGATTAAGCCTGATGGCGTCAAAAGAGGACTTATAGGGGAAGTCATAAAAAGATTCGAGCAAGCTGGTTTGAAAATAGTTGGACTAAAAATGTATCGCATGGATAAAGAAGAAGCTGATGAATTCTATCCAGCGGATGATGAATGGTTTGAAAGCGTTGGCAACAAAACTCTTTCCTCTTATAATGAGCTTGGTATAGACGCTAAAAAAGAACTTGGGACAGACAATCCAAAAGAAATAGGTAAGATGATTAAGCAATGGTTGCTTGACTATGTTTCATCTGGTCCTGTTATTTTAATGGTACTAGAAGGTAATCATGCAATCAAAAAAGTCAGAGACATGATTGGCTCAACTATTCCAATAAAAGCTCAGCCAGGAACAATAAGAGGTGACTTCTCTGTAGATTCTGCTGACTGGGCAAACATAGGAAAAAGAGCTATAATGAACATAGTTCATGCATCTGACTCGCAAGAAAGAGCGGAATATGAAATAAAGTTTTGGTTTAAGGAAAATGAACTTTATAACTACAAAAGATTGGAGGAATATTTGCTTTAGGTGAATGGATGGTTTTGTTTATCGTTGCGGGTGTTCCTGGGATAGGAAAAACAACAATATTGCAGCTAGTCAAAAAAGAGCTAAATGAAGCTAGAGTCATAAACTATGGAGACCTAATGGTGGAGATTGCTAAAAAGAAGTTTGGTATAACCGATAGAGATGATATAAGAAAAAAATTGACAGCTAGTGATTATACTGAATTACAAAAGGAGGCTGCTCTAAAAATAAAGCAGATTGCTGAAACTGAAAAAATATTGTTCGTCGATACACACATGTCTGTTAAAAAGCCAGAGGGTTATTATCCAGGTATGCCTAGCGATGTCGTCAATTTGCTTAAACCAGTAGCAATATTTTTGATTGAAGGTAGACCAGAAGATATTTTAGAAAGGAGATTGAAAGATTCGATGATAGAAAAACCAGAAATCACAGAGATAGGTACGTTAACAACTCCTAGAACTGGTAGAGACATAGAGGATGAAAGGTTGATCGAGCTACAACAAAGAATTGATAGATATTATGCTGCTGCTATATCCGAGAAAACAAAAATACCAATAAAAATCATAGATTTAAGGTTTCCTCAAAAAGAAGAGTTTGAGCATGCTAAAATAGCAGCAAAAGAAATAATAGAAGTTGTAAGAAGATTCATTTGATCTATTGATACCTTTTGAACCCTAATTCTTTTGCAATCTCTCTAAAGCAGTGTCTGCAATAATACAGACCATATTTTTTGATAACACCTTCGGTTCTACCACACCTTCTACACCTTACGGTTATCTTCCCATGTAAAATTTTTTTCTCTTGTCCTTTCATATTCCCACCGAACCTAACAAATTTAGTATTTCGATATCATTTATAAATTCTTTTTCATCAGGGATATTTTCTTCTTTTAACATTGATTTGATCAACATTTTTTGCATGTTTTTGATGATTTTAGAGTATATTTTTTCACCTTCTTCTTTTTCTTTGAAGTATATTATACCCATGTATTTTGTAGAGAACTCTATTTCTACTGTAGTCAGTAGTTGTATTTCTTGCTTGGATAGCTTTACCATGATGGAAGATTAAACAAAAAATATATAAACGATTACGCAATGTCAACATTAAAAGTTTTTTTCATGAAATCTATTGCTTCTTCTTTTGTTACCCTTTGTCTTCTAGATAATCTACCATTTTTCAAGTATGCACCAGGTCTTCTCAAAGAAACACACACATCCATACCTAATATACCAATATCAGGGTCATACTTTACCTCAGGCAAATAAATGTATTCACTTACACCGAAGCTAACATTTCCCCAATCATCAAAACCACTTGCTTTTAGTTTATTGTCCACAGCTTTTAGAGCTTTTTTCAAAAATTCCACTGCATCCCTTCCTCTTAGTGTTACCTTAACGCCAACGGGTCTACCTCTTGCTATACCGAATGTAGATCTTTTTCTAGATTTTGTAACAACGGGTTTTCTTCCAGTTATCTTGTTGATTAGTTTCAATGCCCTCTCTATTTTTTCTCGGTCTCCTGCACAACCTATATTGATAACAACCTTTTCAACAAAAATCTTCTTTCTCATTGGGTTATTTGCTTTGTCCTTTGTCATTCTACTCACCTATTGTGATCTCTGGTTTTTCATCACCAACTACAACAACATTTTCTCTGTAAACGCTTTCAGATTCTTTACCGGATTTTATAATAACTTCCCACTTCCTACCAAACCCACCTTTTAGTATATCTGCTATTTCACCGTAGAAACCTGCTTTGTTTCCCTTGAATACCAGTCCTAGTTTGCCCTTTTCCAACGGTATGTGTTTTACTATTTTTAGACTTGGTAATTCTATTATAAGACTATCATGTGGCTTTATTTTGTTGTTATCTGTTAAAATAGTCTTACCATCATGCAAACCCAGTTGTATTTTACCACCTTTAACTTTCACTTTTCTAACAACTTTCACGAGTTTTATTTTGGATTCGTTTTCACCTATTTCAACTAACTTTAATCCTTTCGGATAAGGAACAATTCTGTAGTGTTTTTTTATTTTTGGTAAAGAAATTACATCGAACAAACCAGCTGGATATTTATGATCCCTTCTTGGCTTACCATCAACCAGTATTTCACCCTTCTTTATTATAGATTTTGCCTCTCTTGCTGTTTCAGCATAGCCAAGAATGTTTCTAACTATTATTAGTAATGGTATACAGAAGAATTTTGGATGAGGACCAGCTCTAGGAGTAACAGCCCAAGTAGTACCCTTTTTACCTATTCGCCAATATACGGGAGCTCTAATCTTTTTCACTAACACCATAACACTCTACCTTTACAAAAATTTAAATAATTATGCAGCTTTTAATTTCTTTTCTAGTGCTTCCACTCTTTTCTTATCACTTAAATCAAGAGAGACTATCATTGTGTTAGATGGGTGTATTGGAAACAGTCTTTCAGTCCCATCTGCTTTCTTTATTGTTATACCTTCAATGTAAATTCGATATTTTTTGTAGTCAACCCTAGCGACTTTGCCTTTTTTGCCTTTAAACTTACCTCTCATTATCTGTACTTCATCACCTTTTCTCACGGGAAAGCTTCTTCTGTGATATTTTTCTCTAAGCTCCTTTGAAAGATGAGCAGATAACATTTTTCTTCTTAAATGTTGATCTGCATTGTAAACGAATTTCCTTTGCTTTCTCGGCTTCTTAGATTTTGGTCTTTTCATACGCTTATTATTTCTTCAAAAATTTTTAAATATTCTTAAAAAAGGAAGCTAACAGAAATGGATTAAGAAAAGAGCGTTTAAACAACGATTGTAGCTATTTTGCCTATAGATGAAAACCTTTCGACAACTTCCTTTGCGACTGGACCTTTTATTTCAGTACCCCTCGGTTCACCAAATTCATTAACTATCACTGCTGCATTATCCTCGAATTTTACTCTTGTACCATTTCTCCTTCTGTATTCTTTTCTTTGCCTTATTATCACAGCATTAACAACCTGTTTTTTTATTTTTGGGTCTCCTTCGACTACGCTTACTTTAATCATATCAGCTATACCAGCCTTTTGTAATCTTCTTCTCCTTCCCTTATAACCAAATACAGATACTATTTTGAGCGTTCTAGCACCAGTATTGTCAGCACATTTTAAGTATGATCCGACGTTAAGCGCTCTTGTAACTTTTGAGCTGACTGCCCTCATGTTTATTCACCTTCAGACTTTATTTTTGCAATTACAACAAAATGTTTTATTTTGCTTAATGGTCTTGTTTCGGCAATTATAACAACATCTCCTTCCTTGGCGTCTATACATTCTGGATTATAAGCAGCTATCTTCCTTTTTACTCTCATGTATCTTTCGTATTTTCTTACATATCTAACAAACTCTCTTTGCACTATAACGGTTTTGTCTGCTTTAGCAGATATAACAACACCTTTGAACATTCTCCCTCTAACTTTCAAATGCCCGTGCCATGGACATTTTGGATCATTGCATACTTTTTCGGGTGGATTAATCCCTTCTATTCCAATGTTATTAACTTTTTGTTTCATGCTCATGACCTCTATTTATTCACGAAATTTAATAAACTTTAAACTCTTATTCTGGTTCTTCTCCATCTCTTTATTTTGTCTACTTCTATCCTTCTACTAGCTGTTCTTTTTATACCAAATTTTCTTATGTTTGCCCAAATAGGAGCTCTCTTTATTTTTCCTATTGCTGCTAGCTTAATTTTTTTGGTTATATGTCTGATTGCCATACTATCAGAATAAAGATAAAAGAATAAAAATTTAAAGAAGGGAGCGTATCTCCTTGGATTTTTGTATAGCTAAGTCTATTAGACCTTCTAGCTCACTGAATTTTATAGTTCCACTTCCTCTCTTTTGTACTGCACATATTACATCATCGTCTCTTATCCCCACGCTTAGTTTGGTGCTAGCGACTTCCTCTTCTAAGTAGTTTGGGTCTAAGATGTATTTGTCACCTATTTTTGCCATTGTTATCATTACTGGTTTATATCTTACTGGTAGATTACCAGCGTATTCACCTCTTATTACTTCGTCGTTTTCATACTTTGGTATTTTCGTGTTGTATAATGCTGCTACTGCTCCTATCGCACTAGCATCTAGCAGGTTACCTTCATCGTTTAGGATGTGTATATCAACAAAAACACCCCAAACCTTTTCTCCTTCTTGTATTACCAGCTTTGACGTATCAATCATTTTAGATTCTCTTATCAGTCTGTCTACTAGTCTGGCTGTTTCTGTTGCTTCTTCTCCTGGTGGTCCAGGTTCAAATTCTGGATTTGCTATTGGTGCAAATTCTGCATTAACTATCAGAATACCTTCGTCTGGCATGTCTGGGAATGGTGTAGCTATTTCCATTTTTATGCCGACTAACACTTTAGTATTTCCTAGCTGTACTAGTGCAGAACCCTCTGCTTTTGGTATAACACCTGTTTCAATCTTTATTTCTCTGTAATCTAGTAGATTTCTACCGTCCATTCTTTTATTTTGTCTTAACAATTTCAACACATATTCTTCAGACATTGGTATCATTCTAACTCACCTCCGATCTTTTTGTAATATTCTTTTATCGTTTTAACCTGCATGTCTCTAATTTTGTTGCACTTATCAGCCATTTTTGTTAGTAGTGTCATGAATTCTTCTTTTGTTAGTTCGCCATCCATTTGCAATAGTACTATTTCTCTTTTTGTTGGTAACATCGCAAAAGCAACATCTGCTTCTCCGTAGTTATCTTCTTTGCCGTTTAAATCTATTGCTAGTTTACCATCGATCTTACCTCCTGTGCATGAGGCAATCAAATCTCTCATTGGCACACCAGCCAATGCCAGTGCCAGGCTAGCTGCATTTAAAGCTGTGCATCTTGTTGAACCATCTGAGCTTATTATTTCCATGTATACGTCTATGGTTGCTCTTGGAAATTCTTCTAGAAAGACTGTGGCTTCTATCGCATGTCTTAACACTTTTGAAATTTCAATACTTCTTCTATCAGTACCAGGAGATTTTCTTGATTCTGTGCTGAACGGTGCCATGTTATACCTTGTTCTTATTATGCATTCTTCAACCTCTTGCAAATGCCTTGGAAATAATGCTCTTGGCCCAAAAACTGCTGCTACCGCTACCGTATTACCAAAACCTACTTTTGCTGAACCATCAGCCCTTGAGAGTAAACCAACTTCCATTCTTATTGGCCTTGTTTCATCTAAACCTCTTCCATCTATTCTTTTGCCCTTTCCATCAACTAGCTTAAAACCTTCAGGCTTCTTCATTTTTTTCACCTCTTCCTTCTTTTTGTTGTGAATAGCTATCTAGAAATTCACTGATCTTTTCGGTTAGGCCAGATAAATGTGATTTAACCTCTATGAGCTCAATAGCTTTGAGTACTTTATCTGTATTCCTTCCCTTTATCCAAATTATACCGTTTTTGCCTACAATCACATTGGTTTTTGTCTTTTGTTTAATCATAGAAATCATACTACCACCTCTACCTATTATTCTTGGTATTTTTGTTGGTGTTACTTTTATGAGTATACCATCTTCTAATTTCCTTAATCCAGCATCTTTTATCGATAACTGGATAATTTTCTTCTTCATTATGTTTAGTATCTTTAAGTATACAACATCACCGATATCATAGTACTTACTTAAATCGGTTCTGAACACGTCCACGAATTCATTAACTCCTTCAGCCAAAGGTAAAAATGCTTGATATGGTGAATTGATATCTACGACCCAACCAGACGGTTGGATCTCTTTGATTATACCGATTATTTTATCCCCCTTTCTAGGGATGTAGATTCCAGATAATGGTACTACATCTATGCTGTTTTCTGATTCTCTTAGTAAACCCACTTTCTTAGAGTATACTTTATCCTCTTCACTGTAAACATTACTGCCGGTCTTTCTATCCCCTTTTAAACCCAGGTATTCCCCAGGTACAACGATTTTTTTCTCACTCATTTTATACACCTTTTATTTCTAATATACGTGATTCGAAATTACCATGAGTTATACTTGCAATTTTACCAAACAAATCATCTCTCATGCCAGATGAAATTTTTATCTTAAGCTTTAAACTACCATCATTCAACCAAGATTCCTCAATAATCTCAATCGGAAACCTTTTTATCTGTGAGTAAGCAAACCCAGAGTATTGTGCAGGTATCTTTATTTCAACTATTGAGACTTCTATCCTTATTGGTAAGAGTTTTTTAATCTCTTTTAAAACCTTATCAACTTGTAGCTCAGCATCCATTAATGGATCGATTGATACCCTGGCTTGTTCCATTGCGTTCAAGATTCTTTGTGGAGGATGTGGAGTATTTGTTTGTGGATTTATGCTCTTACGAGAAATTATCGTTGCTATTTGCATTTTCTTTTCTTCGATCATCTTTCTTTTTTGCTCAGCAGTCAAATGGAATTCTCCACGCTTTATTATTTCTTCAGCTGCCTTGAATATATCTTTTGTATGAAAAACTCTTTCTATATCTTCTATTGATGCTCTTTCAGCTTTTCTAGAATCTTTATAGATTTCATAAACGGCTAGTATCTCTCTTATATCAATCGGTTTACCCTTTTTTAATTCAAGGGCTTTTTCTGGATCAACTAGTATTTCGAATCTCTTATCCTTAAAATCATACCTAGCAATCACAGCTTTTTCTATACTTATCGACATGTAAAATCCCCTTTAGTAGCACCATCCTATCTTAACTCCTATTCGTATTTAGAAAGCTCATCCTCACTCAATCTGGTAAACTTTTCTCCTTTTGTTATGGCTACTATTTCTATTTTTCCTTTCTTTTCTACCTTTGATAGAATTTCTACTGCTAATTTTATTGCATCCTCCTTTGTTAAGTTTTCATTCCATTTTTGCTTTAAAATTTTCATCGCCATCTGAGAGCCTCTACCTATTGCCGTTGCTTTCCACTCGAATAAGCTACCAGAAGGATCGGCTTCTATTAAATGTGCTCCTGTTTTGTCTACCCCAGCAATTAAAAAGGATACACCAAACGGTCTTAAACCACCGTATAAAGTTGATAGCTGCATTCTATCTCCTAAAACTCTTGCTATGCCCCAGACGTCAATTTCTTCATCATAGGTTAACTTATGGCTTTGGGCTCTTAGTCTGGCAAAGTTTATCAGAAATCTTGCATCTGCTATTAATCCGGCTGAGACAGCACCCAAATGATCGTCTATCATGAATATTTTTTCTAGAGATTCTGGTACTTGCAGCTCGTTTGCAATTTTAACACTTCCTAATGTCACTCCATCCTTGAAGGTAATCCCTATTGCCGTTATACCCTTTTTAACTGCCTCTTTTGCGTATTCTACTTGGAATAGTCTACCATCTGGACTAAATACTGCTATCGTTCTGTCGTAACCCATATATTCGGGTAAGAACTCTGGCATGATATCACCAATATAACTCAGAATTTAAACATTAAAATTTTTAAATAAGAGAATCAGAGCTCAATAAGCTCAAGAAAATATATTCTCTAAATGCTCTACTGCATTTTCTTCTATCTCATAGGTTTTTGGTTTTATTACCCTGATTATGTGTGTTTTTTCATCGGAAGATTTGAATGCTATTGCCAATATATCACCAATATAGCCAGAAACTGGTAATTCTTGTTTCACTTTCAATTTTTTACCTTCAGTGTTTATCTCTTCTTCATATGTAACTTTACTTATAGTTTCATCTACTGAGTATATCATTCTGATATAACCATCCAGTCTTTTGTTAAATTTTTTGATTAGTTCTATTATGCCCAACTCACCAATGATGTATATACGACCATTTTTAACTTTTATTCCTCTTTCCCGAGTATCAGTATTGCGTATTGAGAGGTAGGTTATTCTGCTTGGATATATTCTATAAGTACCAAATTTCCCTTTCAGGTAATAATCCTCAATCTTAGTCTTATCTATATCATCTAAAACACTTGTATTTATTTCTACTGGTCTATTCTCTTTAGCAGTTTCATTAGTTAAATCTAGCTCCTCAAACATTCTTAATCTTTCTTTGAGATACTCCTTAATGTAGCCAGAAGATAGTATAGGTATTATAGTAAAGCTTTCTCCCGTTTCAATTCCTCTATACTCATAAAGGTCTGTTTCATCCACCATTTTCGATACGGCTCTAACGACTTCCTTCTCTTTTGAGCCGTACAATAATTCATCTATTCTACTCATTCTCTCACCCATTAAAACTCAATCTTTATATCCTTAAATATTTTACTTGTCAGTGAAACCAGCAAGAAGAGACTTTATAGTCCCACTAACTCTAAGCGTTTTGATTACTACGCCATAAGAGTATATTTTTTTCATAAACAACAGAGATGCAATAACAAACGGTACTGATAGATGATTTACCCTAACTATAATTTGGTTTTGTCCTGTTTTTTTGCTTTTAACTAATGAAAGAGAAAAATATCCACTCCCAACCGTACCAAAAGTTTTTTGTATTGTAGCGAGGATTTCTTTTATCACAATCTCCCTTTTCACTTTCAATTTTTTATCGATGGGTATGAATTCGATCAATATATATCTTTTCTTCTCCCTCAGTGTTGGTCTCAATACTCTTAAATGCTTTATTTCCCTGTAACTCCCCATTTTTTCACCTTCACACCTGGTAAAATCCATTTCTCATCTCGTTTTTCCTGGTTTTTCTTTACTATATTTAATGGAATTGATGAAATAGACTTTTTAGCATCTTTGAGTTCTAAACCGAGTATATGTAAAAATGATGATAGCATAATAGGATCTCTTAATTCATTCGGTTTTTCTGCGCATGAAGAGATTGTTATCATTGTTTTTGAGTTGGTCAAAACTCTTACTAGCTCTCTTAGCTTAGTAACTTCTCTTGAAAGATGGTGGTCAGGTAAGCTAGTCAATCTTTTTGCATTTATTAGAATTGATACATCATTTTTAGTGGCAGCTTTTGCAAATACATGGTTAAGTCCACAATCTTTTTTCCTATTTTTCTGCGGATCTATCAGGAAATCAACATAAACAGATTCTACGACCATTCTATTTGTCTTTATATCACCCCCTATAACAGCTACTGAATCCACTTTTCTTCTGGCCTTCTGAATATATCTTATTTGTTTATGATTTTTTAGCAGTAGACCGAAAAATACATTCATCTTATGTTTACTGCCCATCTGTCTTATTTTTTCTTCAATCTGACTTAGCTTGTTTGCTATACTCTTAGAGAAATCAACATACGCTATTGTGCCATTATAACCTAGAATCTTAGCAGTTTTCAACAATTTTTCAAATTGATTTTCATTCTTGTAAATCAGACACGGCTCAAAATAGTACATTATTAAAAGTTCGATTAAACGTTTTTTAATTCAGAGAGCTTCCATTTTGGTAGTTTCTTTTTTATTCTATCTTCGGGTCTGCCAATAAGCAACCTACCATCAACACTTACAACAGTACCGTTTGGTAATGTAAAATCAAACATACAAACCTTTTTTATTACTATTTTCTCCTTTCCGTCTTTGGTTTTTATGACTAAAGTGTTACATGTCTCATCTACGACAACACCTGATAAACCATTTAAGGATTTGTTTTTTGAGGAAGATATCCTAACCTTTAGTCCTATAAGTTCATGCCTAACGATATTTTTTGGAGTTATTGCCATAAAATAAGAAAAAACAAACAAAAATAAAGAAAGAGATCAGAAGATTTCTATCTGTTCTTCTGAATACCCCATTTTAACGAGAAGGTCTTTTATTCTTTTCTGTGATCTCCTTGCAATTCTATTCTCCCTTCCTTTACTGTTCCCCCGCAACCCAACTTTGATTTCAAACTAGATGCCACTTGCCTAGCATCACTGCCAATACCTTCTATTATGGTTACCATTCTTCCGTATCTTCTCCTTTCTACTCTTATCTTTATCTTCTCCTCTGCCTTCTCGAGAACCTTTTCGATGTCTAGTATTTCTCCAGGAAGCTTTATTCCAGAGTTATCGCTCATCCTTCGTTTACACCTTTTTCATTAAGGATTGTTAGAAGACGCGCAATCGTTCTTTTTATCTCTTTAATCCTACCTGTGTTTTGGATTGGTCTATGCATCTTTACATTGCCTTTCAATTTCATTAGCTCTAATTTTAATTCATTCAAACGCTTTTTTATTTCTTCTGGAGACATTTTCCTAATTTCATTCGCTCTTAGTATCGCCATCTTTCACCAACCTCTTTTCGAAAACAAATTCTTCTGGTGCTTTCTTTAATATCTTAACCTGAATTCCAACAATACCAGGTTTTGTGAATGCTTGGGCATAAGCTGTGTCAACAAGCTCTTCTTTATAATTTCCAGTGTGCAATATATAGCCCTTCGTGAATTTTTTAATAGCAGACCTTTCTTTACCTAATACCTTACCAGCAATTCTAATTTCTGCACCAACAGCACCGTTCTGCAAAATTTTATCCAAATAAAACATGGAAACTTTTTTGTAATGGATACCCCTCTCTATAGCCTTTTTTATTCTGTACGCAACTATTCTAGCATCTATATACGGATTTTCAACCTCTCTTATATCAATCATTGGGTTATCAATTTTGTATTCGTTTTTGAGAGTATCGATTATATCTCTTTCAAATTTTCTTAATCTAGAAATAGCTAACCCAGGTCTACCTACGTATATGATTATTCTTGTTCCGAGTGGGGTTCTTTCGGTTTCTATTTTACTAATTTCAGCCCTCTCAAAAACATTCTTTAGAAAACCATCTATGTCAAACTTCTTCACTACCTGTTTTACAAATACTTTTTCTACTCCCATTATCTCTCCTCCACAACAATTTCTACATGTGTGGATTTTAATTTTCTAAATCTTAGTTTCCATCTCGTTCTGGTACCTCTTATTTTTGGTCCTCTATTGACTTTTATTGCCTTTATGAAGAGTTTTTCCTCGTTGAGGTTTTTATTCTTTGCGTTTGCGAGTGCGTTTTTTAATAATTCCAAAAATGATTTAGATGCATTTGTATAATATTTTTTACCATCAAGAGTTTGTTTACCTTTAACCACGTTTTCCATGAATTTTATCGCTCTTTGTAGTTTCATTCCACCTAGAACATCTGCAATGGCTAGAGAATGCTTTGTGGAAATTCTTAGGTTATATCCTCTTGCAATTGCCTCTTTTGCTACCATAATCTCACTTACTTCTGTGTTGCGGCAAACTTAGATCCTCTTGTTGCACCTATACCTGGCGCAGAGTGTTCAACCTTCTTAACAGTATGTGCAAAATCTCCCAATCTGTAACCAATCATTTCAGGGGTTATTTTTATGCTTACAAATTCTTTACCGTTGTAAACACCTATAGTCCTACCAACCATTTCAGGGAGAATTATCATGTCTCTTAGATGAGTTCTTATAAATTTGTTTTCAGGAAATTTCCTTATTTTTTCAAGTAATTTCTTTTCTTCTTCAGTAAAACCTCTTCTTATTTTTCTTCTTGCTTTTGCGTTAAAAACTTTAGCTAATTCGTTTAGAGACATTTGTTTAAGTTCTTCTAATGTATAACCTCTGTATCTGAATTCTTTCTTCGGCATACTTAAATTAAGTATGAGAAAAAGTTTAAAAAGTTAAAATATAGTGTGCTACTTCTTTCTACCTGTTCTTTTTGGTGAGACGCTACCAACTTTCTGGCCTGGTGGAGCTGTTCTGTGAACTAACTTGTATTTAGGTCTCTTTGATGTACCTCCCCATGGATGATCAACGGCATTCATTTTTGTCGGTGAAACCATTGGCCATCTCCTGTTTCTTGCTCTCATCGCATGATACTTTTTACCAGCTTTCAAGAATGGTTTCTCGTGTCTACCTTCTCCTGCAGGAACACCGATAGAAGCTCTACATCTTAAGTCTAGTTCTTTAATTTTTCCACTTGGCAATAGTATAGTAGCGGTTTTATCTGATTTGCTAAGTATTATTGCAAAAGAGCCAGATGTTCTAGCAAATCTCGGACCAGAACCAGGGAAACTTTCTAAACCATATATCTTTGTACCTTCAGGTATATCTCTTAGCATCAATATGCTACCTAACTTTGGTTCACCGTTTATGCTTATTACATCACCAGTTTTTAAGCCATGTGGGGCAACATGATAAAATTCTCTACCATCCTCTAGCTTTATTAATGCCATTGGTGGGTTTCTACCTGGATCGTGAACGATGTCTTTTACAAATCCATAAATTTTGTCGCTGTAGAAGTAGTATCTCCAATCTGCAAGATATCTATGCGAAGGAGCTCTATATCTAGGCGTTCCCCTTCCTCTAACTCTTACAATTGGTCTTTTTGCCATTTAGCTCACCGAATGTATATCAATAAAAACTACATTGCATAAAACATTTAAAAATTATCTTTTCTCGAGTTCTTTTTTTATCAACTCTACAGTATACTTTATCTCTGGTACTTTTTCACCCATGAATCTAAACATACTACCAAAGAAGTAAGTTAAAATTCCTATTATACCGTCTCTTATCATTTGATCTTTAGTGTAATTTAGCATAAAATTAAACTGTGTTATTTGCTGACCACTAATCTGGCCTAACTGCTGAATCATCTCAGCAGCTAAATTAAGCAAACCTTCTAACACAAATGAAAATATCAGCTTGGATAAAAATGCGACACCAACAATACTGAGTATAGTTCCTGCTAGTTTCAATAAGCTACCGGCAGAGGATATTTTTAGTGCGTATTTTAATGCTTCTCCCCAAGATACCATAAACTTAATAGGTTAAAAATAGTTTTATGGTTAATGTGTAACCAATTTTATGGATTTCATCGACATTCTAAAAATCATCATCATTTCTATGTCTCCATTCTTAGAGTTAAGAGGCTCTATACCATATGGTATTGCTACGGGAATGAATTATCCTTTAGTTATATTAATCTCGATTGTGTTTAATTCTCTCGTGTTTTTTCCAGTTTATTTTGGATTAGAATTTTTTTACCATAACTTCTTTTCCAGATTCAAAATAGTTAGAAGAATAATCCAGAGAACCAAGAAGAAAGGCAGTAAGTATGTTGAAAGATATAAAATACTAGGTATAGCTATATTCGTTGCGATTCCATTGCCCTTTAGTGGTGCTTATTCCGGATCAATTCTAGCATGGTTAATGAGTGTAGACTGGAAGAAAGCTTATCTTGCTGTATTGATGGGGGTTTGCGGAGCAGCACTGATAGTATCTTCTGCATCTCTTGGTATATTTAGCTTGATAAAATAAAGGATCTAGACTAAGCCTAGTTTAGCAATTATTTCGCTTGCTTTGAATTCAGGAGCTAGTTTTATGTATGCCTTCTTTTCACCTTTTCTTGTGATTAGTGTGTTGACCTTAGTTACTTTAACTTCAAACAATTTTTCAAAAGCTTCTTTGATTTCTTTCTTGTTGGCTTTTCTATCTACAATAAAAACTATTTTATTCTCAGTTTCAGCTAATTTCATACCTTTTTCCGAAATATATGGATATTTCAAAACCTTGTATGGGTCTACCATGAAATCACTATAACCAAAAATATTTTAAATATTTTATATAGCAAGTTTCTTGAATTTTCCCGTGATTTTCTTCAAAGCATTTTCACTCCATATCGTTAGTCTACCTGGTTGTGCACCTGGCGCAAGTAGTTCTGTGTTCAAATTGTCTACTAAGCAAACATCTATGTTTAGATTTCTGGCAGCTTTTAATACTCCATCGTTTTTTGTTACTATTATTAGCGGACCTTTCTTCTTTTTGTACCTCCTTCCTCTCATTTTACCTTTTCCAGCTCTTACCTTTCTTTTGTGTATTCTTTCTAACTCTTTCTCTAAACCAATCGATTTCAAAAATTCTTTGAGCTCTTTTGCTTTCTTTATGCTCTCTATTTCATCAGTAACAACGATTGGGAAAACCTTTAATTCATCTATTTCGTGTCCTCTCTTTGATACAAAATCTTTGAGGAAGCTAGCTGCTATGGCCGATAATATAGCTAGTTTCTTTTCCTTTCTGTTTATTTTCTGCTCCCAAACCTTTTCAGCTTTTGGACCATGTACTCTATGACCCTTTCTAACGTTTGGTGCTACTCTAGCAGTAAAAATCATGTGTGGAGCAGTTTTTCCATGAATTCTTTGGTGTCTTGCCATTCCAGTACCCATCTGAGTTACGTTTACTCTGTATGGATGCCTTAAACCATGATAATGAGCAGAAGTCCTCAAACCAGCCCATGGATCATTTCCATAAGGCTGTCTCTTTTTGCTTTGAATCGATAGAAAATCCCTTAGAATCAAATCTTCTCTAACAGGGAATTCAAGTATAGATTTTGGTATTTCTATCTTTTTTACAGACTTCCCCTTCAAATTTAGTACATCTATCTTCATAACCGCTTATTTGTTGATTTAAGTTTTTAAAAGTTTTTTGAAAAACAATAAAAATTAGTTGTGGTTAGTGAAAACGATTTTCTGAATCTTGGGCGGTATCATGACACCTTGCTTTCTTATAGTAGACCTTAACATTATCAATCTCTTTTTAGGACCTGGTACAGAACCATCTATTATTATATAATCACTCTTTACCACACCATAATGTGAGAATCCACTTGGTGGCGTGACTTCTTTTCCGTTTTCTCCTATTTTTAGTATTCTTTTATTGCATTCAGTTCTTGCTTGATAACCCATTTGACCTCTGCTTGGCACTACGCCAGGCAAAACTCTTCTGACGCCTTCTGCTCCTAATGAACCAACATGTCTTCTATGTTTTGCGTTCTTCCTTATTTGCTCTTTAACGCCAAATCTTTTTACTGGGCCTTGTGTCCCTTTACCCTTTGTTACTGCTATTATATCAACAAAATAGCCTTCTTTGAATACTTCACTTGCTTTGATTTCTTTGCCTAGAATTTGCTTAGCATACTCAAAAGCCTCTTCTGGCTTACCACCAATCTCGATTTCGAATACTTCTGGTGTCTTTTTGCCAATACCAGCTAACCATGGTTGGGTTGAAACCAAAACTCTTATTTTAGCTATTTTGTCTTTCATCCCCTCTATCTCTTTCCATTTTTCATCGCTTTCATTGGATTTGATAGCAGATATCTTCCTTCTTATGTATTTCTTTATCTTTTCATCATCTACAACTTTGCTTACTATCTCGCTAATAACTTTGCATCCATCTGTTGTTTTTTTGTAGAATTTGACACCTATCACAAGCAGAGGAGGAACTTCTATCACAGTGGCTGGAACAAAAGTATCTTCTTCCCAGACCTTTTTACCTATTCTTGCTTGTTGTTTCTCTATTACATGAATCATACCAGCTTTATAGCCAGCGAATGCAAGTAATTGTGGTTTTTCACTATTAGGATAAGTCTTTATTCTAGGATAAATTCTCCTAGCCCTTTTTCTTGGCCAAAATGCTAAACTTCCTGCTCTTGGTTTTGAATCCTTTACCATACTATATATCCATTTTCGAAAAATATTTAAATAGATTTTAAGTGTGTTTATGTGTTAAGTTACAATAATTTATAATATGAATGAGTGTATATTCTGTAAAATAGTCAGGAAAGAGCTTGCTGCGTATGTATTTTACGAAGATGAAAAAGTTATAGCATTCTTGGACATAAATCCGAGAAGCAAGGGAATGAGTCTGGTAGTACCAAAAAAACATTATGCTAATTTTGATGATGATTTACCAACTAGTATAGTGGTTGTTAAAAGAGCTATGTTGATCGCAAAAGCCATAAAAGATGCTTTAGGTGCTATATTTGTTGATATTGCTATAATGCCTTCTCAGATTCCTCATTTTCATGTCAGGTTATATCCAATCCATGATTTTAAGAAAGATTTCCCTCTGGTTGAAAACAAACCTATGACAGTAACAGAAGCTGAACTAAATGATGTCTGGCAAAAACTAAAAAGCATAGAGATAGAGATAGAAGAAGAGAAAAAAGAAGAAAAAACAGTTCAGCTATTACCAAAAAAAGAACTGGAGAATAAAGTTGTACCAACAAATGATGTTAGTTCTGCTAATTGGGAATGGATAAAGAAGAAATTTGCTCGTGGATAAGCAATAATTATTCTGGTTAGGATATGTATATTATATGCAAACATTTAAAGCCGATGAAATTAAGGGAGGTTTTACTTCTGAATATATAGAGAATGCCGTTAATAAGAATGCCTTAGAAAAAAGAGTCACATGTTTTGAAAAATTATGTAAGATATTTGGTAAGATAGGCTTTGAACCGCCGAAATCACTTAGAAACAAACTTTACATGGATTTATTACTTTCTGGTATACGAGCATCTCCCAGAGAAGTTTTCTCGTTTGCAATCTATCTTTTCGTTATAGCTGGTATATTCGCATCTTTTCTTTATTTTTTCTCACAAGATTTAGGAATATTCATCTTTGTATTGCCATTTACAATTTTTTATCTGATACTTACATATCCAGCATTTATAAGAGAAGTTAACAGGGTTCAGAGTGGAAGTAATGCAACAAAAGTAATTCTTTACATGATAACTTATCTGAAAATGAATCTAACAATTGAAAGTGCTATCAAGTTGGTTTCTAAAAATATTGATGGTCCTTTTGGGAGAGATCTGAAGGAAATATCATGGGGAATATCATCGGGCAAATACAGAACAGTCGGTCATGCAATTCGGTTTTTTGTACCAAAATGGATGTTGCTAAATAAAAACTTTGTGAAATCGTTTAGAATGTTACTAGATGTTAATAATGTAAAAAGCAAGGAGGAAAGAGATGTTATTCTTAGGGAATCTTTGAGATATATAGTAGATGGAAACCTTAATGAGATGGAATCATACATGAAACAAATTAAAATACCGATAACCATTTTGTATATGCTAAATTTTTTGGTAATGGTATTAGGATTAGTTGTATTTTCATCAATCTCTGTATTCTTGCATGGTTTAGTTAAACCTGGTTATGTGATTATAGGATATCTGATTCTTGTTCCATTGGTTAATTTGTATATCATCACAAAAATAACAGCGAAAAGACCCAGTTTACTTTTTCAATCAAATACATCTTCTATTTATTCTAATCTTCTTTCTGAAAAACACAAAATGACACTGCCAATTAGTAAGATAATAGCTTCAGTTATCATACTCATGGTAATAGCATGGCTGATGATAATAAATTATGTCATACCTCCTATAATAGAGCTTAACACATCATTTAGTTCTTTAACAAATCATTTGCCTGTAGATAAGAATTTTATGCTTTTCGAAAGTACGATTTTGTCGTTATTGTTTGTTCTTGGTTTTGGGTGTGTGATTTACATAGGAATGTATCTGTACAAACATCGAGAAGAAAGAGCAAGAAAAAAAATAAAAGAAATAGAAGACGATCTCCCAAACATATTATTGTCAATCAGTAATGTTTTAATCTACGATGCCTCATCCAACGTAGTTATTGATGAAAATCCGAATAGGTATGAATACCCAGGTCTAGATGAACGCGTTAGTGATAAGTTCTTATCCGAGCTACAGAGAAGAATCAAAAAATATAGAATATCTCTTGAGAAGGCGCTATTTGATAAGAAGTATGGTATCCTGAATGTTTACCCTTCAGAAACATTGAAAGAAACAATGAGAATTTTATTGGTTGCCAGAAAGAAGAATAAAATGTTCTTAAGTAGTGTACTAAGCAGCCTTTCAGACGGTTTTAAGTATATTAAAAAAATTAGAACAACGATAAAAAAATTATTTAACCCTACTAAAGTAAATCTAAAGGTTCTATTCTCTGTAGTATTTCCATGTGTATCAAGTGTATTGTCATTTCTTATTTTGACTGTGTTAAGTGTTTTATCATTCGATCTGATAACAACAAAAAATAATCATATGTTGAGTGTTGGCTTAGTTAAATGCATATCAGTATTGTTTGAAGCAGTTCCTATAACCACCATACAGATAGTACTCGGCATGTATACATTCATCATAGTAATATTGTCAAGCTACTTAATCTCGTTTATTGAGAATGGCTTTGATGAAGTTATGATGAGTAAGGAGATTACGGATAATATTAGAGTCGCTATGGTTGTTTATTTTATAACAACGGCACTGTGTATTGGTTTATTAAGAGTATTCTCTTTCATATGAACAAAACATAACCATCTATACAACATGTGTAACCGAGATTATCTTTGTATGTATTTTCTGTTGTCTTACTACATATTTGTGCATCAGAACAAACCTTTGGATTATCATACTGATGGTTTTCATTTAGATAGCCAGAAGAACAGTCAGTTGGAGGTGTAGCATAAACTCCTAGCGGGCGCATGTCTCATGACAAGTTTTTTATTTCGTTTCCGAATCTAGAGAGGGGTTCTGATTGTAATAGCGAAATTCCTTGTATAGAAATTTTTTGCAGCTGAACTAAAGCAATTCCTACAGAAGCTAATACAGCTAAAATCATTAGCATTTCAGATGCTGTGGATTTCATGATAAAAATATATTGAAAATGAAACCTTTATTGTGTTTTGTATTCTAGAAAACGTGATGATTGAGTTAATTCGATAACTATGTGTTGAAAACATCTTTATGAGTGGGGTAGTGGGACTTATTACAAAAAGGCCATGAATATCATAATTGCTTTTATGTATATTTTCTTCCTGCTTACAGGAACAGCTACAATAGTATCGCTAAGTGCATACTGGGAGTACATGAAAATATCCAGATATGCCAATTGTAGCTATTAACGCGCATATTAGTAATGCTATTGCAAAAAAATCGTTGTGGGTCAAATAAAATAGAATAAAAGAAAGCAAAAAACCACTTACACCAAAAATTGTTAGAAATTTCATCAATTTTTTGTGTTTGTCACTTGATGGCCTAATACCACCTTTTATAATAATTTCACAAGATAAGTATGCCATTAATGCTACTGAAAATATTGCACCAATGTAAGATAGATAAATATATTCGTTCGCTGTAAGGTCCATAAAAATATAGCAGTGTCAATGCAAAATATAGGTTTCTATACTCAGTTCTTTATGCGCCGGCCGGGATTTGAACCCGGGCATTGGGCTTGGAAGGCCCACGTCCTGCCAGGCTAGACTACCGGCGCTTTCATCAAAAAATAAAATAAAGTAAAGAATTAAAGCTTATATCCAATCTTCCTTAAAAACTCTTTTCTCTCTTTAGCATCCTCTTCCTTTTCGATTCCTACCGGCTTAAAACCATCTACTACTCCAATGATACCTCTTCCTTGTTCTGTTTCTGCTATCAGAATTTCTAGTGGGTTTGCTGTTGCTGCAAATATTCTTACTACTTCTGGGACTTGTTTTATGTATTTTAGCACGTTTATTGGGTATGCGTTTTTGATGAATATGATGAAACTATGACCAGCTCCTATTACTTTAGCGTACTCTGCTGCTAAACCAACAAGCTCTTTATCGTTACCTTCGACTCTTACTAATCTCTTGCCACTAGCTTCACAAAAAGCAATACCAAATTTTATTCCTGGGACGGAATTTATCAGAGCTTCATAGAGATCTTCTACGGTTTTTATGAAGTGTGCCTGACCGACTATGACATTGCATCCTTCTGGCACTTCTATTTTTACTACATCAGTTTTTAGTTGCATAATAATTTCTACACACTGACCTAATTTAAGGTTATTTTGCTTTTTAATAGGTTAGCTAGCTATAGTTATTCATGAGTAGTGATTTATCAAAAGAAAAAGATTTTTTAGATGAGTTGTATGAAGGAATGAAGAAAAAGCTAGAATTATTATACGTAAAAACAGATTATCCACTTTGTTACGATTCTGCTGAATTGAAAGAATACAAACCCCCAGAACAAAAAATAGATGATAAAGACTTGGAAACTGTGTATAGGTTCATTTCAGATCTTTACAACATTCCTATCGACGAGCTAAAAAAGGTGAAAATTATTTACAAAAAATTGCCTTTGGGAGTAGATGGTTTGTATAAGGATGGCAAAATATTCTTGGACAAGGATAATTCCGAAAACAAAACAAAAAAATTACTTACATTAGTCCACGAATTCACGCACTATGTACAGGATTACAAAAAGACTTTCATCTGGAATTACAAATCTTTCGATGAATATTTGTCTAATTATAAAAGAGATTCAAATGAGAAAATGGCCAGATATACCGAAAAATTATTCGCTAAATATCTTTTAAGAAATAGCTACAACTAGCGGATTATTGAAAAGTCTTCATACTCGTTAGAATCTATATGCTTTCTACCGATTATCTCTATTCTATCAACTTTAGCCATTGGCGGTCCTTTCTTACATATTCTAATCATCTCATGTATTTGCTTTTCATCGCCTTCGAAAAGCGCTTCTACTGTACCATCTGGTAGATTTTTCACATAACCGGTAACATTTTGCTTTTTCGTATTGATATAGACGAAATATCTGAAGCCAACCCCTTGAACTCTGCCATAGATCTTAATCTTGACTTGCTGCATAATATTAATCATGAAGGTAGCTGTTTTAATAATATCAGCACTGCTATCATTCTTACCTTTAAATCTAATCGATTATTCCTCTAATGTCAAAATACTCGTTCATTCTTCTGAGTATTTTGTGTGGTATGTTGATTTACCATCTTTACTGTATTTGGTTTCCAATGGTATAGAATTGGAAAAATACTACGATTATCCTGAAGAGGTTTTAGATCTGCTTGTTAAGAATTTTGGTTGTCATGAGTGTTTTAATGATACTCAAAATACTGAGAAACTATCGGTTTTTGTCAGATTTTCTGATTACGCTTACGCTACAAGCAATGAAGTTAGCGTTCCTGTTGACTCATTTAGAAATGAATATTGTGATTATAATAATGGTTGGTTTTACGTTTTGTTAACACACGAAATGGTGAACATGTATACCGCTAGAACAGTATCTCCTGGATGGCCTGTAGACTGGTGGGCTGACCATAAAAGCCCATATCCTTTGGTTACAGCTTGCTTGCTCATGAATCAAACAAACACCATAAAACTATCCAGAATATCAGAATGTCATTTAAGCAACAATCTCAATAAACCATTCGTTAAAATGTTTTTCTCGATATATAGAGATTTTGGGACTGAATTTTTCAGAAAGATGTTTAATTTAATGAGAAACGATGGTATAGAGCTTGATTATATAGGTGAAAACCCAAGTTTGCTTAGAACTGAATATATCTTTGCCTATATGCTTTTCTCTAATGAAAGTGTTGCTAAAATACTTGGGCAATATCATCCAGATTTTAATCAAAGTGTTTTGAATGAAACAGAAAGAATAATTCTAGCAAGGAATTTTGTTTTTAGTGGACACGAAGAATTTTTGTATGATTATCTTTCTGGTAATTATGGATATATAGCTAGCTTAGCATCCTCTTAAGATTTAAAAAAATATATTTTTTATTAAAATTTTGATTTTGAGCAAAGAGGTGGGTCGTATTTAATGAAAAAGAAGAAAAGGCATTCAGACTTAGAAGATTGTTGAAAGAACTGGAAAAGTATAGAGGTAGGCATACAGAGCTTGTATCTTTTTATCTTCCAGCTGGTTATAATCTACAAGATGCAATAAATCAAATAGTTCAGGAGATTAGTACTGCTCAGAACATAAAATTAAAATCCACAAGAAAGAACGTTGTTGCCGCTTTAGAAAAAATAGTTCAGCAACTTAAACTCATAAAGCAATTACCAGAAAATGGTTTGGCTGTATTTTGTGGTAACGTTTCTGAGATAGAGGGAAGGCAAGATATCAGAATTTGGTTGATAGAACCTCCTGAGAAACTTAACGTTAAGCTATACTGGTGTGACCAGAAGTTTATCCTAGACCCGCTTAAAGACATGATAAAAGACAAAGATGTTTATGGCTTAATAGTTCTGGATGCTGGTCATGCTACTATAGGTTTGTTGAAAGGAAAGAGAACAGAAGTTATAAAGGATTTTGACTCTAACGTTCCGGGTAAAACCTCTAAGGGTGGTTGGTCTCAGCAGAGATATAAGAGAATCAGAGAGCAGGCGTTGAACGATTATCTGAAAAGAGTTGCTGAAATTGCTGGCAAACAATTTTCAAAGACAGAGAATCTTAAGGGTATAATAATAGGTGGTCCGGGTCCAGTTAAAGACATGTTCTATTCTGGAGATTATCTGCCATATGATCTAAAAGAAAAAGTATTAGGTATAAAGGATACTGGTTATACTGGAGAATATGGTTTAGAAGAGCTTGTTAAAAGATCTGATGATTTATTGAGAGAAGCAGAAATACTCAAAGAAAAGAAGGTTCTCCAGAAGTTTTTTGAAGCTGTTTATAAAGGTGAGAATGTTGTGTATGGATACAAAGATACGATAAAAGCTCTTGAAATGGGTGCTGTAGATAAGTTAATCATTTCTGAAGATTTTGATTTTGGTAAATTTGAGTTGTATTGTAGTAACTGTGGGTATGAGGAGGTTGTCGAGCAATATGAGCATAAACTACCAAAGAAATGTCCAAAATGTGGTGGTAATCTTTTTGTTGAGAAATTAGAGGATTATACAGAAAAGATAGTAGAGATGGCGAAGCAGTTTGGTACTGATGTTGTTTTTGTGTCTGATGAAACCCCTGAAGGTAAACAATTTTATTCCATGGGCGGGATTGGTGGCTTTCTGAGATTCAAAGTTTATGAATAGCCTTATCTTCTCCTTCTTCTAGTCTTTCTCGATTTCTTTTTTCTTGTGGTTTTCTTCTTTGGTCTCTTAGCCTTTTTGGCTTTCTTGGCTTTTTTAACAACTTTTTTAGCTGATTTTGCAGGAGATCTAACAACTCTTGAGAGAGTTTGTATGGTTACTTGGTTATGCTTTCTGAATACCACTTTTGAGAACATGTACAATGCTATTATCACTAAAATGATTCCTATTACTAGAGATACTGTTGAGTTTACTAGGACTTTTACAGACTCTCCTGTTGGAGACCTCATTGTTGCTATTTCTAGGAAACCATAGTATGAAAATACTATTAGTAGAGTCCCTATTAGTATTAGCGATGCTATTTTGTCATCCATAAATGTATTATGACCGACCTGAAATAAAAACATGTGAACGAAAATATTTTTGTTTGTTTTGGTAAATTAATTAAAGAGCCCCCGTAGCTCAGCATGGATAGAGCGGCGGCCTTCTACCTACGGCGTAGAAGGTTTGATACCAGATGATAGGAAGAAAGCCGTAGGTCGCGGGTTCAAATCCCGCCGGGGGCATGTTTAAATTGGTTAAGTTTCCCCCTCCCTTCTTTGACTTCAGACCAAAAACGATTCCGCAATTTTTCAGATTCTCTGAAAAGGTTATCTCTAATTTTGTTAAATTTTTCAAAAGATTCTTTTATTTCTTCTGGAGTAGATGTGTACCTTGAGCTTTTGATCGGAGAGGTTTGCCACTCAGATTTCTT
>JAGGZO010000060.1 GCA_021161995.1 Candidatus Aenigmatarchaeota archaeon | reverse complement strand
ATGGGGAGATTTTATCTATTGAAGGATTTTTTAAAATTCCTTTGGAGAACTAAACATTGGTGGCTAATTCCTGTTCTTTGTTTAATCATTCTTTTGGCCATATGGATTTCTGCAGCGTCTGTATCACCAGTTCCAATATTTGTCTATCCTTTAATATGAGGTAGAAAATGAAGATTAAGAAATATTTAGAAGAGATGAAGAGTATATTTTTGCTTATTGCAGCTAAGGTTGTTTCTTTCATCATTTACTGGATAGGTGTCAGTGTTTCTTATCTACTCTGGAAACTTTCATCTTTTTTCAAAAAAGAACAAAAAAATAGTTACTGGTTAGAATACGAGAATGAAGAAGATTACTCGAGTCAGTACTAGGTGGTATGATGTATATATTGGGAATTTCTTGTTTTTTCCACGACTCTGCAGCATGCCTTTTGAAAGATGGTAAAGTAATTGCTGCTGCCGAAGAAGAAAGATTCACGAGAATCAAACATGATAACAGATTTCCTCTAAATGCAATCAAATACTGTTTAGATGAAGCAGGTATAAGTCCAGATGATTTAGATTATGTTGTTTTTTACGAAAAACCGCTTCAAAAATTTGAAAGAATTTTACATACTTGCGTAGAAACTTTCCCCAAGTCCTTCAAAATTTTTATGGATGCAATTCCCCAATGGGCAAGTGAAAAGATTAGAATCCCCAGTATAGTAAAGAACGAAATTGGATCTGATGCGGAAGTTTTGTTTGTTCCTCATCATAAATCTCATGCTGCAAGCACGTTTTTTGCTTCTCCTTTTGACAAAGCAGCTATAGTAACAATAGATGCTGCTGGAGAATGGATAACAACTGCAATTCATTATGGTGAGGGAAACGAAATTAAAACTTTGAAAGTTATTAAATTTCCTCATTCCCTCGGTCTGTTTTACAGCACCATTACATCTTTCTTAGGGTTTAAGGTACTGAATGATGAATTTAAGGTAATGGGGCTGGCTGGCTGGGGTAAACCACGATACTACAACAAACTTAGAAAATTAATTGATGTGAGAGGTGATGGAAGCTTTAGACTCAATATGAAATATTTTGCTTATCAATACTCTGAAAAAATGTTTTCAAACAATCTTGAAAAATTACTCGGAAAACACAGAACTCCAAACGAAAAAATAACGAAAAAACACATGAATATCGCAGCTTCTTTACAAAAAATAACAGAAGAAATAATTTTGAAAATAGTAGAACATGCATTCGAAATCACTAAATGTGAAAATTTATGCATGGCTGGAGGTGTTGTTTTAAATTCTGTTGCAAATGGAAAAATTTTGATGAGTAAAATTTTCAAAAACATTTTTTTCCAGCCAGCTTCCACAGATGCAGGTGGGGCTTTAGGAGCAGCGCTTTATGCTTATAACAAAGTACTAGGTTTTAAAAGAAAATTTGTGATGAAAGACGTATTTCTTGGTCCAGAATTTTCTGAAAAAGAAATTCAAAAATTGTTAGAAGAGAGGGATCTGAAATTTGAAAAACTCAGTAAAAGAGAGATTATACGCGAAACAGCAGAGAATATAGCAAAAGATAAGATAGTTGGTTGGTTTCAAGGAAGAATGGAGTTTGGTCCAAGGGCTTTAGGTCATAGAAGTATACTTGCCAACCCCCAAAATCCAAAGATTAAAAACATTCTAAACGAAAAAGTGAAGCACAGAGAATGGTTTAGACCATTTGCACCTTCATTGCTTTTAGAGGAAGTTGATAGATATTTTGAATTTGATTTAGATATGCCATTCATGATTATTACTTTGCCCGTGAAAAAGAGGGGTGTAAAGGAAATAATTTCAGCAACTCATGTAGATGGAACAGCAAGACCACAAACAACTATAAGAAAGAGAGAGGGTACTTACAATGATCTTATTGAAGAATTTTATTCGCTGAAAGGTGTCCCTGCAGTTGTTAATACATCTTTTAATCTTCGCGGAGAACCAATTGTGTGCTCACCAGAAGATGTCATAAATGATTTCCTGAAAACAAAAATGGATTATCTGGTCCTGGGAAGGTTTTTGGTGGAGAAACAATGATTTGGAGGAGGGATATCCCATTTTATGAAAATGAATTTTTTGACATTTTAAAGATGGCCTATTCCGAAATTTTGAATGAAAAAATCGACTACGTGAAACTTTTTGAGGAAAGATTCGCCGAGTATGTTGGTACGGATTATGCGATATCAACTCCGTCGGGAAGGTTTGGAATGCTAGCAATACTCAAAGCTCTAAATTTAAAGAAAAATGATGAAATCATATTCCCAGCTTATACACTTAAAGATCTTATAGTTCTAGTAAAAGAATTGGGGCTTAAACCAGTACTGGTAGATGTCGATAGAAGTACGTTAACCCTAGACCCAGAGAAACTAGAGGAGGGTATAAATAGAAAAACTAAAGTCATAGTGGCCACTCATATTTTTGGACTTCCATGTAATATGGAAAAAATAAAGAAGATTGCAGACAGTTATGGAATTTATTT
>JAGGZO010000051.1 GCA_021161995.1 Candidatus Aenigmatarchaeota archaeon | reverse complement strand
TATAACTCATCCTGACATAAATTACACCTTTAATGATACAAATAACTGGAAATACTGTTATAACGCGATTGATAGAATAAATGCATCTTCCTATGGAAATCTTTCTATTTGCAATGATACAAATGGTCATGGCACATTCGTAGCTGGTATAATAGGTGGTAGACATCAAGGAAACATAACGAAATGTTTTGAAGGATATGAGTGTGGTGTTGCGCCAAACGTTACGTTAATTGTAATTAAAGCTTTTGAAGGAGATAGAACAGACCTACTATATATTCTCGATGGTATAAACTATGCAATTTCTATGGGCGCTGATATAATTTCAATGAGCTTTGGTGTATCAGAAAATGTTTCCTGTTACGATCCTGAACTTGGTATTCTATCAAATGTGATAGATAATGATGTAACAAAAAAAGAAGGTATAATAGCTGTAGCATCTGCTGGAAATGGTCTTTATGATAATGGTACTCTTTATGTTAAGGGAACAGTTTTCTCTCCGGCATGTTCTAAGAATGTCATAGCTGTGGGTTCCACTGATAAGCAAGGCAAAATTTCGGACTTTAGTTCTAGAGGACCTACAGACGATGGTAGAACAAAACCAGATTTGGTTGCACCTGGAGAAGATATACGTAGTACTAATTTAACTGGTTATGGTCCTGGTTCTGGTACATCATTCAGCGCACCTTTTGTTTCTGGAACAGTTGCTTTACTAAAAGAATACTTGAACAAAATGGGTATATCTATGAGCACACAAGAATTCAAAGCAGTTTTATTAGCCTCAACAAACTCTTATGGCGAAAGAGATAACATATATGGGTCCGGCATGGTTAATGCAACTAGAGCGTTAGAGTTGATAAATCAATCAAAATACTTCAACACTAATATAACATTCAATCATGCTTTAACTTATAAGGTTAATCTAACTGAAAAGCCTGCAAAGATAGTTATTTACAAGAACTCCAATTCATCGGAAAACTTTATTCTATATGCAAAACTGATAACCAGTGAGAATGAAACGATTTATTCTAATGCATATAACACAAGTGACAACGTAAACGAGATTTTCTACAATGGTTCCGCAGGCAATGGATGGTTATATCTCAAATTAAACGAGTCTTATGATGAGCCATTTACTGTTGCATCGAACGTAGAAATTAATGAAACACCATACTATTTCATAGAGGTACTGAGTCCAAGAGAAGATATTGACTATGTTGCAACCGAACCCATAAATATTACAGCCTATGTTTTTGATTTAGATGGAAAACCAATGAACAAATCCGTAAATCTAACTATTTATTATCCAAATGGGACATTGGATAGAATTCAAATAAACTCAACTGATGGTTACTGTAGGTATCTCTATAATATTACAGGTCAAAATGAGAGAGTATCTTATTACACATTTTCCTTCAATTCTATCGGCGAAAATTATCTTACTGAAACCAAAAATGTAACTATAAAAGCTATAATGAAGTACAAAATTAATGTTACAGGAATAAAAAACAATGATATTTTTCTTATTGGCGATGAAAGGAATTTCACAATTGGTGTTTTCGATTTGTTAAATGAAGGGTTGAATATATCAGATATTATTGTTAACGGTACCATTCTGAATAGCTCTGGCAATATGGTTGATTCATTTAATTCTTCTATTATAAACTACACAAACTATAGTGCATTCTATTTTGTTAATAGAACATTTTCATACACCCCGGGAATATATTCTATAGAAATCAAGTTGTATAACAATGGCACGCTTGAAAACGAACTTGTTTTAAGTATAAATATTACAAATAACTACATTCTGAATATCACAACTAACATAACAAACTATGGTGTATACTATCCAAATACAATAGCATCTTTCTCGTTTGATGTATATCATCCAAATGGAACTAAGATGAATGCTTCAGAGCTAAACACTTCGGTCTATTTTGTTAACGAATCATTTTTTGTCAACAAATCTCTTGGTGTAATAAATCAACATATTAACGTAACAAATGGAACAATAGAGTTAAATGCAACAAAAGCCGGTGATTACTATCTCTTCTTTAACGTAAGCGACTCCAATGGAAATTATCAGAACCATACTGTTTTAGTGCATTTGTCATATTTTGCAAAGAATTTAACTTTTGAGTTGGACAAAACCAATTATACGGCAGATGATACTTTAGAAATCAATGTTACTGTTTTTGAAAATGAAACTAACATGTCAGTCTATCTTGCTAACATAACTGCAAAACTTTCGCTTGGTGGGCTGATTATAACCAACTCATCATATACCAATGAGAATGGTTCATCTATATTGTATCTGTATATGCCATTCAATGTAAAGGACGGAACATATACGTTAGAAATAAACGCAACAGATAGATTTGGTAATTTCGTATATAATAATAGTGAGTCTATAGACATCCTTACATTACATCCTGTTATCTATACTAATTATTCAATCCCATTAGGCTCAAATATAACGATAAACGTTACTGTGCTTAATTATACTTCCGGACTAGTTAAAAATTCAACGATAATAGCGAACATAACCGGTTATATTCCTGGAAAGTTACCAAAAGAGAATTCAACAGTTGTGTATGGTAATAGCACATTAATCAACTTCACTTCGATGAGTAGTGAGCCAACAACATACGATATAAAAATACTTGCTATCGATAGCTCTACAGGTGTAACATATAGAGGTTTCAATACTACCAGAGTATATTCTGGTGTTGCTGTAAGACCTAGCAGTGATATTAGTAAGATCGGTTGTGAACCTACTACTATATCAACCAACGCAACAAGAGACTATTGTGTTTTCGATTCTAAAAAACAACACGATTTGGTTATTAATCCAAACGAGAAGTTTTTCTTTAGCGCTTTACTTTACTATGGATCCACTATAGATGGTAACAATTATCCAAAAAATGTAACATACAATCTTAATGTAACCAATTCTAGTAATGGAGAATTGGTTTTAAATTTAACAGGAAACTTATCTGACAACAATAATGTCACAATAGAGATTCCACCGTTGAATAAAACTGGTGAATACTCAGTAACAGTAGAAATATACGAAAACAACCCAGGAGAAATACTAACTCACGAATTCAATATAAGCGTAAAGGAGCTTAATGTCACAATACTAGAGCCATCTTCACTGGATGTATATGATATTAATGACTCGATAAAGTTCTATGGTATAGTTGAAGAGAATGGTACTAGTGTTGCTGATGCAAATATATCCATAGAATCTAACACAACAGAATTTTCTTATGCTTGTTCGAACAACAATAGAACTAACTCTACTGGTGAGTTCGATTGTACGCTTAATTTCAATGAGTTGGGTAATTTCTCTGTCAATGTTTCTGCAGTTGATAATTATGGCATAGAGGGTTATGATGTAAAATACGTTAGCATAAAAAATTTGGGTATTGATATTACATTTTCGCCAACAGATCCGGTTAACGGTAGCGAAATTACTGTAACAGCAAAAGTTAAGATATTGCCAGATAATGAATGGATAGACGGAGGTAATATTACTTTTAAATTTGATGGTTCATGTGAAAGCGATACTATTAATATAAGTAAAGATAGTGGCTACGAATTTACAACAAAAGTTAAAGCAATCGATTCGGGTGAATGTAGAGTTACTGTTACTGCGATTACAAAAGATGGTAAACTGAAAGAAACTAAAACTGCTTCTATTGATGTTTCTGAGGTGCAGCAAGAGCAGAGGGTTGCAGGAGGGGGTATAACCGCGGATTTAGAAATAGTTGAATATACTCAGAAATTATATCTGAAGCCTGGCGAGACAAACTATACACTGGTAGAAGTATTGGCATACAATACTGAAATAACTCAAAACGTAAGTCTTTATGTGTTATCTATACCTTCATCGTGGTATACAATAAAACCAACTAGCATGTTAATAGAACCAGATGATACTGGTATATTTAACGTAACGTTTAGTATACCTAAAGATGCTACTCTCGGAGAGTATACTGGTTTGTTTAAAGCTAATAGTAGTTACGCTGCCGATAGTAAGGCATTCAAAATAGTTGTTGTTGGTGAGGAAGAAAACGAAACTAATATTACAGCTACTGCAGAGGTATTCTACGAAACATATGAAGAAAAACTAAAAGTTTGGAATTCCACCATACTATCCTTAAAGAATGAGAGTTACAACACAACGGAGATAGAAAAAATATACAGCGAGATATCTAAACTACTAGCAGAACTCGAAAAGAGTATAGAGGCTGGTAATGTTACTGAGATGGAATCCATAATGACAAAGATAAAACAAAAAGAGATAGAAATAGCGACTGCATTCCAAAAAGTAGAGCCAATGAAAGAAGTCATCGAGAAAAAATCTAGTAGATGGAGAACTATATCCATAATATTTGGTGTGTTCTTCATAGCTATACTAGTCTATCTCTTCTGGCCTTTTGAGGGCAAGCCAAAATATGATTACAAGAAAGGTAAATTTACATGGAAACCACCTAGAGAAAAATCCGAAATAGATATGTTATGGGAAAAAATTAAAGAGAAAATACAGAAGCTTGCCTCCTAGATTTCTTATTTTATTTCTGACAATATCTTGTTATGTTTTTTGAAACTTTGGATTTACTTAAACAAATAATAATGGTAGTTGTTAATAGTGTAATAAATACAAGCAAAAATGTTTTATCATTAGCAATTCAACTGTTTAATCTACTGAACAATAACATAGCAAATGCAAGTATTTATGAATTATTTGCAACGATTGCTTTGCTTAGCATAGCACTTGTGTTTATAGTAAAATTTGCTGTCGGAACCTTAAGAACAATTCTTACGATAATCGTTGTTGGTATAATACTGTTTTTAATAGCAACAACATATTCAATCTATCTAACCTGAATGAAATTAATATCTTTTATCTCTAATCACATAATAGATGATAAACGTAAGACATGGTAATGGTGTTGCTATAGATATAGACAGAAAGAAGTTTTTACTAGATCCATTAGTAACAGATTTTGTATCTTTTGTTTCGCATGCTCATTTAGATCATGTTCCAAAAGCCGTTTATAGACTTCCTTATGCAACCGAAGAAACAAGAGAGTTGATTAAAGTTAGAGATCCTACTTTTAATGCTAAAGTTGTTGATATCAACACTAGATATGAAGAAGATGATTTTTCTTTTGAATTAATGTGTGCAAACCATATTTTAGGATCTGCCCAAATATATCTAGAAGTTGATGATGTAAAGATACTCTACACTGGTGATTTTAAAATTACTCCAAATAAAACAACTAAAAGACTGAAGATGCCAGATGAAGTTGACTATTTAATAATAGAATCTACTTATGGGAAACCAGAATACGTTTTTCCGGATGAAGAAGATGTTATTTCAGATTTCCTTTCATGGATAGATAAAAAAATCTTTATCGGAAAAAAAGTAGCAATAGGTGTTTATCCTCTTGGCAAAGCTCAGGAAATAATAAAGATTCTGAACGATCATGGAATAGAACCAAAAGCATCCGCTTTGGTGGAAAAATACAATGATGTCTACAGAAAATTTGGAGTTAAATTAAAAACAGCTAATGATTCTGAGGTTATCGTTAAATCTATGCATGAAGTTTTGAATAGGCCTCTAAATGGACATGCAAATGCTGTTGTCACCGGTTGGGCTTTGACAGAAGATTTTGGAGATGTGATTGGTTTTCCTTTATCTGACCATGCAGATTTCAATCAACTTCTAGAATATGTAGCTAGATTAAATCCAAAAACAGTTTATGTAACGCATGGTTTTACCGAAGAATTTACCGAAGAAATCAAGAAAAGGTTGGGTATTAATGCAATAGCACTGAAAGAATTAAAGCTTTTGTAATAAATTGATTTTGAATGATACCGAAGGAGATAAAAAAGTATTATAATCGTCGAGATGTTCAAGAAGCTTTGTTGGAATTTGCTAAGGATAGAGAGGTTGTTGCTGTTTATCAAAATCAAAAATTTGGTAAAAGACCCGATGTCATAAAGTATCCTAGAGATATAATCACCTATGTCAATGATGGTGCTATTTCTTTCCATGCTACCGTAGAGAGATGGCTAAATCCAATGTCGTTAAGACCCGGGATGACTCAAAAAGACCTAGATGAACTTAGAACGGCATGGGACCTTGTGATAGACCCAGATGTAAAAGATTTTGAAATAGCTAAGATAGTAACTAGCGTTATAGCAGATTCTTTGAGAGATCATGGGGTTAAAAATTTCTTGTTGAAATATTCTGGTGGTAAGAGTTTTCATATAATAGTATTTTTTGAATCATTTCCGGAGATAGTGAACTCGAGAGAGTTAAAAAAATTATACCCGGATGTTCCACACAAAATTTTAGAGTATCTAAAATGGTACACTAGAGAACAGTTAAAGGAAGAGTTGCTTAGTTTTGAAACACCAATAGAGATTGCAGAAAGGATAGGTAAAAAATATGATGAAATAGTTGATAAAAATGGTCTTAATCCGTTTAAAGTTGTTAGTATAGACCTTTTTGGTAATAGACACTTGGTGAGAATGCCCTACTCTGTTAATGAGAAAACGTTTAGAATCAGCTTACCAATAGAACCAAAAAAACTCATGAATTTTACAAAAGAAATGGCGATTTTTGATAAGTTTACTGGTGTAGAGAAAAAATTTCTTAAGTTACCGAATAAAAAGGATGGTGCATCTCTTTTAATTCAAGCATTGGATTGGTCGAGTAAGACAGAGATTAATGTTATCAAAAAAATGAAAAAAGAGGCTGAAGTAAAAGAACCGAGAAAAAAGATAAAGATACCTCTAGAAGCATTTCCACCATGTATGGAAAAAATACTTAATGGGTTGAGTGATGGTAGAAAGAGAGCAATATTTGTTATAATAACATTTTTGAAGAATAGTGGTTATTCATGGGAGGAAATAGAGAAAATATTATATGAATGGAATGAAAGAAACAACCCACCATTAAGAGAGAATTATATAAGAACTCAGTTGAGATGGCATATGAGACAAGATAGAGTTTTAATGCCTCCTAATTGCGATCATGAAAACTTCTTTAAAGATATGGGTGTTTGTGAGGAATGTAATAAAAAAGAAGGAGACATTGGTTATGGGATAAAGAATCCTTTGACGTATTCATTTAGAAAGTATAAACTGATGAAAGAAGATAAAAAGTGATTCTATTTGTTCTTTTTTCTTTCCTTTTTGAATTGTCTTAGTAGATTAACTATTTTCATTTTATAGCCACAATTAGAGCATTTCACTATTAGAGGCTTTTTCCATGGTAATGTGGCTTCTTCCTGATGGCTGCATTCAGGACACAAATATCTTACATAAGCAGTATTGGGTTCATCTTTGTACACAACAACCCTTATTTTACCTTTTTTCTCTCCTTTAGAATTCTCCAAAACTCGGGTGGTTATGTATTTAACCTCCCTCATTTGAATTTACCCTTTCTTTTTGGCCTCAAATCTTTAGAACCACATTTCCTACATTTTATTTTACCTTCTTTTACTTTTGAAGGCTGGGCTCTAATTTTAGCCTTACATTTCATGCAAACAAATACATTCTTGTAAACCCTTTTAACCATCGGTGCCTCTAATTTCTTCATATCTTAACAATTAAAACTAAACATTTATATACTTTCCTAACCGATGTGGATAATCCTACATAATGGTTCTACCATTGGCGGATACATTCTAGCTTGTGATATTTTACGCTGGCATAAAATGTTTCTAATCCATTCAGGATATATGCTTAGTTCAATCTTACTATTTATCATTGTTTATTCTGAAAAATATTTGTGGTCAAGATAAAACAGGTTAAAGAAGAAGCAAGAATAATAGGTATAGACGACGGTCATTTCACAAAGAAACAAAAAAGAGTGATAGTTGTAGGTGCTATAACTCGAGGTAATAAATCCCTGGATGGTCTTCTCTCAACAAAAATAACCATAGATGGGCTAGACGCAACAGAAAGAATAATAAAAATGATCAATAGATCTTCTCATAAGCATCAGCTGAGATTTATTATGCTTAATGGGATAACTTTTGGTGGGTTTAATTTGGTCGATATAAAAAAGCTACATTCAAAGGCAAAATTACCTGTCATAGTATTCATAAGAAAGAAGCCTGATTTTAGATCAATCTACAATGCACTAAAGAAAAACTTCAAAGATTGGAAAGATAGATGGGGATTCATTAAAAAAGCAGGTAGAGTTCATTCAATGAAAATTAACAAAAGTAAAGTTTATTTTCAGAAATCTGGTATAACAGTAAAGTTGGCAAGGGAAGTTATCAAAATGAGTATAGCATATGGTAACACACCAGAACCGTTAAGGCTAGCCCATATAATAGCTACCGGTATAACTATGGGGCAGAGCAAAGGGGGTGTGTAAATTATTCAAAGAGAGATTTTTCTAGGTATTTTTTAATGTTTATTTTTTTCTTTTCTTTCGGTTTCATTAACCATGATATGTAGGTATCCCCATTATCATATTCTATGTTAATAGTGTAGTCCGCTAATTTTATCATATTTGAGAGAAATCTCTTATCTACTCTTGACTTATCAATAGTAGCCATTATTACATCAGTTGATCTTCTGTATTTCAACGCATCATAATACAATTTCTCGATAATCTTAGATGCCTTTATAGACGCTTTATCAAGTTTTTCAGTTGTCATGAAGGCTTCGTAGATATCCGCAAGGTCGTACATCAGATAAATACTTCCCCTCTCACCAGAGCAATGATTCTTTGAGATTAGTGAATAGATATCTATCATTTTTGGAACGTATGTAGAATCAAGAGAATCACCTTTTACCTTCAGAACTTTTTCATACTTCTCAAATAAACTCTCTTCTAATTTTGTAAAACCTCTTACAACATCATAATTGTCTATGACTATCAGGGATTTTTTCTTCATTTCACTTATCATATCAAGCCCTATATATTCTTTCAATCTCTTATGGAGTAAATCTATCGGTAATGAGTGATTGGATACTATGCAACAATATTTATTATCTATCATATTCTTCAGAATTCTGAATGCCAAAATATAACCATATGTCTCAGGATCATATATGAATAATACAGCAGAGAATCTATTTATTCCACCACCCAGTAATCTATCTAATTCTTTTACTCCAGTTGGAATCTTCTTTACCATAAAGTAAGGAATTTCCATAATTTTTAAATAGCTTTCTGACCCCATTCAAAAGTATTCACAATAAAGATTTATATTTGTTTTAAGGTATTTTCTATACTGAGATTATATGGTTTTGAAAACTAAATGGAACAGTCTCAAAGAGGATTTCTTGTACATTTTTATTGGTATTTTTCTTGCTTTTGCTTTCGATAAGGTACTTGGAATCATATTAGGTAGTGAAATGCCTTTAGTTGCTGTTGCTTCGGGTTCAATGATACATGATGATTCAATATACCCAAACCATTACTTATGGTTAAAAGAACATTTCAACTACTCTCATGATTATATAAATTCATGGCCAGTCAAGAGAGGTTTTGGCATAGGAGATATATTGCTAATAAAGGCTGAGAAGAATTATAGTGTAGGCGATGTTGTCGTCTTTGATGCATCTCCATGTGAAAAAGCATCGATAGTTCATAGAATAATAGCGATAAATCCGAATGGAACATATCAAACAAAAGGGGATCACAACTTTTATCAAATACCGCCAGAGAACTTAATAAACGATCCAGGATTTTGCTATAACGAGAGACATATAGAAAAGAATAAAATTTATGGAAGGGTAATCTTTATAATTCCTAAACTCGGATATATTAAAATACTTGTAACAAAATTGTTAGGAGGTGGTATGTAATGGTAATGACATGTCCCAAGTGTGGTTCGCTAATGATACCAAAGAAAGACAAGAACGGTAAAACCATATTAGTTTGTAGAAGATGCGGATACAAAATGAAGAACACAAACAAAAAGATTAGAATAGGTAGCAAAATAAAAGAGGGAGAGAAAGAAGTTATTGTTCTAGAAAAAAGAGAAATTAATGATAATCTACCAAAAACACATGTCATTTGCCCAAAATGTGGAAACGATGAAGCCTATTGGTGGATGCAACAAACTAGAAGTGCTGATGAGCCCCCAACAATATTCTACAAGTGTACTAAGTGTGGTTATCAATGGAGAAGCTATGGTTAAAGTTAAAAGAGTAAAAAGAGATACATAACTATGGCTGACAACTCCTACAAATTTGTTTTTTTGAACGAGCTTAATAGTTTACCGGATGGCAAATACTTTTCCTATGGCGTATGTAAGGGATATGAAGGAGAAAAGATATCTGTAGAGGATCCTGTTAACAACATAGTCGTTTCGATGGATAGTATTTTTAGGGCAAATGAGAATAAACCACTAAAAATATTTTTTACAAAAGAAAAGGATAGCTACAATATTATAATGCTGAAAACTATTGAAATAGACCTGGAACTCTTTAAAAGATTTCTAAAAATATATTATAAGTGGGGTAGAAAATATGTTTAGGCTAGTTACTTATGAGACTGTAACATTCAAAGACACCTTCAACAGCATAGCAAAGCTCATAGAAGAAGGTGTCATAAAAATAAGCAAAGATGAAGGATTAACACTGATGGCTGCTGATAAGGCAATGGTTTCTGTTGTTAGTTTGAAAATATTGCCAACTGCTTTCGATGAAATGGAAGTAGAAGGTGATAAAGTCTCTGTTGGTCTTAAT
>JAGGZO010000034.1 GCA_021161995.1 Candidatus Aenigmatarchaeota archaeon | reverse complement strand
GCATTGATGATCTTATTATGAAAATTAAGGAAGAATATATTCACCCAAAATGAATTTTATTACTTGCTGAGAGATAATAATATTATGGAAATAATAACCATGACCGAGCTTAAGCCTTTAGCTTTCGCTATGGTAATATACGATATGCTGGACACAAAAGAAGTCAAGCTTGTTGGAGACGCTATAATCTTAAAGTATAAAGATCCGTTCATGGAAAAGGAATTTCAAAGAATTAGAAAGGAGCTAATGCTGAGTTCAACATCAAACAAGTATCTCGATGGTTTTAAGTTAGCACTACTCTATAACTTAGATAAACTATTACCTTTAGTTGCTTCTAGGTATAAATCTCTTGATCCGGCTAGAACACAAGAAATACAGGTGAGAATAAAGGAAATGATGAGGAAGGTGATTACTAATGTTGTCGATATTAACGATTTCGACAGACTAAAAGACGATTTCAAGAAATATGTATTATTGCCAATATATCAGTTGTTTAACGATTCTAGAAGAAGATAGCATTATAAAACTTCTAGTTAACAAAAATGCATGAAATTTTATCTAGAGTGGTATGGATGTACCGCTAACAAGAATGATGCTGAGATAGCCGTTTCTCTACTAGAAAAAGCTGGTTTTACTAGGATTTTTGACGAAAACAATGCTGATTTTTTCGTTATTTTTACATGCATTGTCAAGGGACCAACTGAAGAGAAAATAAGATACAGGATAAAGAAATTATCTGAATATGATAAACCAGTAATAGTTGTTGGATGTATGCCTAAAACATATCCAGAAAGGGTTAGGCAACTTTACGATAAAATCTCTTTGGTAGGACCTTTTGATATAGATAAAATAGTCGATGCTGTCAAAAATGCGATTAACGGAAAATATGTTGATTTTATTTCTTCTGAAAGAATGAACAAGATAAATGTTCCTCATGTTAGATTCAATCCTGTTGTTGAGATAGTTCAGATTTCATCCGGATGCTTACTAGATTGTACATATTGTGCTACTAAGCTCTCTAGAGGAAATCTTGTTAGTTACTCTATAGAGGATATTGTGAAACGAGTTAGGAATTCATTGATTGATGGCGTTAGGGAGATATGGATAACCAGTCAGGATAATAGTGTTTATGGTTTTGATTTTGGAAAGGATTTAGCAGATTTGATCAACAAAATTTCTGTTTTTGATGAAAGGTATTTCATAAGAAATGGAATGATGAACCCAACGTTTTTAGGTAGATATATAGATAAACTTATAGAAGCATATAAAAACGATCATGTATTTAAATTCTTGCATCTCTGTGTCCAATCAGGTTCAGATAAAGTTCTGTGTGATATGAAAAGAGGATATCAAGCAGCTGATTTCATCAGACAGGTAAAAACGTTCAGAGAAAGCATACCGGAGTTGACATTATCGACTGATATAATAGTTGGTTACCCTACTGAAACTGAAAGTGATTTTGAAGAAACAGTGAAACTTATAGAGAGAATAAAGCCAGATATAATCAATCTTTCTAAATTCTGGCCAAGACCGTTGACAGAAGCCTATAAACTACCACAACTTCCGAGAAAAATTATTGATGAAAGGGCCCGTGTTTTACATGAAATAATAAATGAAATAAAAATAAGGAGGAATGAAAAATGGATCGGATGGTCTGGTGAGATAATAGTGGATGAAATCGGTAAAAATGGTACATATATGGGAAGGAATTCTGCCTATAAACCCGTGGTTGTAAAGTCAGATGAAAATTTGTTTGGTAAGTTTGTTGAAGTTGAAGTCGTAGAAGCTAAATCAAACTATCTGATAGGACAGCTAGTTTAGTAGCCAGTTTGCTGTTTTTGTTATAGTTTCTACATCAGCTACTTTTTTTAGTTTTCCTATTAGCATTCCTATAACCTTTTGTTTGTTCTTTTTCATGTTTTCAGGTAGATTATTCAATATTTTTTCAATTCTTTTTTTTACCTCATCTTCATCTAATTTCCACAAGTTTAACTTTTCAATGATCTCCTCTGGGTTTTCTATTTTTGATTTGAAAAATTCGAGTATAATGTCTTCTATTGCATCTCTTGTAATTTTTCCTTCTGCATAGGTACTAAACGTTTTCTCAAGAAATTCATCCGTTAGTTCATCTAAATCTAAGTTATATTTTCTTTTTAGTTCCTTTAGTTTTGATGTTATGAATGTAGCAACAAATTTATGATCTATTTCTGGATTTTTCTTTAATATATTCTCGAAAACATACAAAAATTCTGATCTTATAAGTTGTCTAGTTATTTCTTTTGGTATCTTTAGTTCGTTAATGAATCTTTCCAGTTTTTTATCTAGTGTTTCTGGTAAGGAGTTTTTAATATCTTTTTTCATACCATCTGATATTATAACTGGTGGTATGTCTGTTTCGGGATACATCCTTGCAGAACCTGGTAATGGCCGCGTGAATCTTGTTGTGCCGTCTTCGTTAGCACCTCTAACTTCTTTTTCCAAACCTTTTTCCAAAAGCGTTTTTACTTTTTTTATCACAAATTCAGATACTTTACCGTTTGTGTCAAATTCACCTATTATAACTATTGCATCATCTTCTTTTGCCCCAAGGATTTCTTTCAGCTTCTTGAATTCATTGGTTAGTTTATATTTATCAAGATTTTCATCCGAATGTATTAGACCTTTTAGATCGAATGATTTTGCATAATCTGCTAGTTCTTTACCTAATGTTTTATCTCCAGATACCTTTCTTTTTAACATACCTGAAAACCCCGGAAGTTTAAACGCAAATATTCTACCACCTTTTTTAATCACAGATCTCATTATTTTTGATTCCGTTTTTTCAAAGATACTTGTTACATCAACGGGTTTTTCATCTATCGTTGTTATGCCTTTTGCTCTAATCTCTTCTCTTATTTTCAACAAGTTTAGTTGTCTTTCCACTTCTTTCTCTATAACCTTCGATATCCATTCAAGTTTCTGAACACCCTTTATTTCTACCCTTGCGCCACCATCTATAGAAATGTTTACGTCCTGCCTTATAGTTCCAAGACCTCTTTTCACTTTTCCAGTGGATTTTACAATCATCCCTATTTTTAGAGCAATTTCCTCAACTTCTTTAGGAGAAAACCCTTCTATGATACCTGTTGTTACCTCAATTAAAGGTATACCCAATCTGTTTAATTTATAAAATATTTTTTTACCCTCCTTTTTATTGAGTGAGCATGCATCCTCTTCTAATGAAACTTGATTAATTTTTATCTTCTTTCCTTTGTATTCGACATATCCATTAAAACCAATTGCTGTTGTTCTTTGAAAACCAGAAGTGTTAGAACCGTCTATAACAGTTTTTCTCATCACCTGAACTTCGTTTGGGATATAGCAATTTAGTAACATAGAAGTTTGCAATGCTATTTTTAGTGCTTCTTTGTTTATTGGCTTTGGCGGTTCTTCATCTAGTTCTATTAAGCAAGATTCCTTTTCAAAAACCTCATAGTAAAATTCTCTATCTCTTAGATACTCATATTGAGCTGCAATATCTACCTCACCTAGTTCTCCAGCTACTGGGTGTAGTTTTCTTTTGATTATTGCTATCGGTTCTTTTTCTTTCATTGTAGTTGGACAATCGCAGAACAGTTTATGTTTTGTGTTCAGCTGAAAATGTATTTCAAAACCAACTTTTAAGCCTAATTTTTTGTAATCAACTTCCATAAACCTTATTTTCCGTTAAGATTTAAAATTAAAGAATTTAAAAATATAGATTACCTTTCCTTTTTGTATACTTCTGGTGATTTGATGAAAAAACTGCATAGAAAGAGGAAAGAAATACTAGAAGAAGATATAAAAAAGACTTTGCTAAAACTAGCTTTACCCCTAATGTTTATCAACATGATACAAGTTCTTTATAATCTTGCAGATACTTTTTGGCTAGGTAGATTAGGCAAAGAAGCTGTCTCTGCTCCAACTGTTTCATGGCCTGTGATAGCTACCATGATAAGCTTCGGTGCTGGTTTTGTCATAGCTGGTCTATCTTTAGTTTCCCAATATTTTGGTGCTGGTAAATTCAAGAAAGTAAGTAAAATAATAGGGAATTTGTATTCTGGTATGTTTATATTTGCTTTAATTGTTTCTCTCCTTGGTTTTGTTTTTTCTGGGTATATACTCAAACTGATGAAAACACCTGTAGATGTTTATGAGAATGCAAAAATCTATATGAGGATAATATTTCTTGGAATTCCGTTTGCTTTTGCCGGTTTTGTTTTCTCGTTTTCTATGCGGGCTATGGGGGATATGATGATGCCTGTAAAAGTTAATTTAGTCACAATAATTTTGAATGCCATATTAGATCCATTGCTTATATTTGGAGTTAGCATATTTCCGAAGTTAGGAGTTGCTGGTGCTGCAGTTGCTACAATCTTTTCCAATACTTTAGCATCCCTTATAGGTTTGTACATATTCTTTTCCGGTAGACATGGGATAAAGTTATCTCTCAAAGATTTTGGGATAGATGGTAATCTGATGAAAAGGATATTTAGTATAGGTATACATTCTGGGGTGGGGAATTCACTCAACAACATAGGTATGATCATCATGATCTCTATAGTTAATTTGTTTGGTAGCGTTGCAGTTGCAGCTTATGGTATTGTCATAAGAATAGTTAATTTGTTTTTCTCAGTATCGATGGGTGTTGGTCAGGCGATGGCTACTATGGTAGGTCAGAACATAGGAGCTGAAAGATATGGTAGAGTTAAAAAAATTGTGGAATTTGCTTTGGTTGCGAACTTTAGCATATTACTTCTATCATCAATCTTGATGTTTGTTGGTAGATATACTGTGCTAAAGGTTTTCATAAATGATGAAAATGTCATAGCTACTGGTGCAAAAATTATCAAGTACTATATCTTTTCATTACCATTCTTTGCTCTTTTTGGTATAACTAGAAATTCTCTTAGAGTTGCTGGTCAAACAAAGAAAAGTTTGCTTTTAGGTTTGTTTAGACTCTGGGTTTTGAGAATTCCCTTGGCATACTATTTATCTAATTTATTTTCTTCAGTTAGTGGTGTCTGGATAGCTATGGGTTTGAGTAATGTTATAGCTGGTTTGTTGTCTATACTTTATTTGCTACGCTGGACTTGGATAAAAAGACTTGTTAAATAATATAAAAAATTTACTTCTTATCGAATAATATGAGTATCAAAGTGCTAGTCCTAGCTGGTGGTAAAGGAACAAGATTGTGGCCTCTCTCCAGAAGATTGATGCCAAAGCAGTTCATAAGGATATTTGAGGGTAAATCTCTCTTTCAAAAAACTATTCAAAGAGCGCTGTTACATGCTAAACCAGAAGATATTTTTATAGTAACTAATAAAGAATACAAATTCAGAGTTCTAGACGATTTGCGCGATATAGATGTTAAAATACCAGAAGAAAACATAATTTTAGAGCCAGATAGCAAAAATACATTGCCAGCTGTGACTTTTGGTTTATTGGAAATAGAAAGAAAATATAGCAATTCTAATGTGCTCGTTTTACCTTCGGATCATTATGTTAAACCAAACAGAAACTATGAGAATGCTGTTAAGATAGCAAATGATATAGCAGAGAAGTATCTTGTTGTGTTTGGTGTGAAACCAAAGTATGCTAATGCTGG
>JAGGZO010000064.1 GCA_021161995.1 Candidatus Aenigmatarchaeota archaeon | reverse complement strand
TAACTGCAAACTCAATAAAATCTATAATGTTTGAAAACATAACCAAAGACCTCTCGTCTTCAACTAAAGTGATAATAAGATCCTCTCAATGCTCATCCTTAGAACAGCAAACAACATGTAACATTGTCAGTTGAGTGATAAAAATGAGAGCTGTTAGCCAGTTTGTTTCAACAATTCTTCTTATAGCTATGAGCATATTGGTATTTGGAATTCTTAGTACATGGTTGATAAACTATGTCAATAAAACTGGCACTGATGTTGCATCTCAATCGGAAAACAAGTTAATATGCTCACATGGAGCAATAAATGCTGAAGTTAATGCATGTGATATTTCAAATACTATAAATGTAACAATAGAGAACTCTGGCGATATAACTCTAGGCAATGTAACTCTTCAGCTAATATATACTGACCATTTAGAAAAAATATATCTATGCTATTCAGATGGATATACATTCAACTGCACCAGACAAGAAGCTAATTTAACCTTAAGGCCTGGTGATGTAGTTGTTTTCAACAGTAAAGTATCAGACATAAGTAATTTGCAAAGAATTCATGTAAATACTAACTGTACAGATGTAAAGAGAGTTGTTGAAAGTTACGAATTTTCTGATATTTGTTGAATTCAGATAGCAACTGTGAATATAAGCAATCCTAGAACAACCATTATGAAACTATGTTTAATTCCATTTATCAAGCTACCTTCTGTCATTTTACCGACCATAAGACCAGAAAAAAATCCCTCAATTATCAACAAATCTCTAAATATCCTATTATAAAAACTTACTCCAACAACAATCCCTGTATCAGGGACTAGTTTAGTTGATTGTTCCGCTAAACTCGGTACAAGAAACCGTTGCAAACCGATTAACACACCTATAAAAACAAAAAATATTATATAACCAGTAACAAGCTGTGAATTCAGATATAATCTCCTTTCTGCTCTTAGTCGTTCGATCTCTAAAGAAGTTTTTGATAGCGAATCTATTATCGTAGCTATATTACCACCAAACCTGCTAGACTCTATGATTGAATAGACAATCCTAGCTATTAGCTTTGATTTGGTGTTCTTTGCAAAATTTATCATCGCATCCTCCAGTGGTATACCCCAAGAAATCTGAGCATAAAGTTTTTTAACAAGAGGAGAAAGGGATTTATAGTCATTATCCTTTATGTTCTTCAAAGCAATGGGTAGGGACATACCACCCCTAAGACCTTCTACCAAGTCTTTTAAAAACATTGGAAATATATCTTCCGTCTCTTTTATTTTTGAATGCTCAATGTAGACAATCATAAAAACTGGTAGAGTAATTAGCATGACGCCAACGATATTTATTAATAATGGGACTACTTCATTCCCAGCTAGCTTAAAGAGATTTGTAAGATAGAAAACGTTGAAAATGATTAGCATAACGCCTGAAAAAACTCCTGTTATTATGAATGGGATGTATTTTTTGTCTATCACATTTCCACCTCACTTCCTTTGAGGAATATTAAGAATGCTAAATTAAGAAACGGAATGATACCATAAACACTCAATTTCATAACATCTATTATACTCATACCAGCAATATTACCTTGTATCATGTTCATTATAGCGAATATTGCAATTAGGAATAGTGGTGCGGCGACAATCACGCCTATGTATATCTCAGAATATGTGGATAGCTGCTGAATGTATTTCTGCCTTTTTATTCTCCATTCGAAAAGTGATTGATCACCAAGTGTTTTCAAATAACCTTTCAGATCACCTCCACTCTCCATAGTAGAAACTATACCATAAAGAACTTTTCTTAGCGATGAAGATGGTGTTCTTTTTGCAACATCTCTTATTGCTGTAACAAGATCAACACCATAAACTTCGACACGTCTAACAATTTCTTTAAACTCCTCACTAACACCTTCATATTCCTTAAAATCTGATATGATCTTGAAGATGACATACGGAGGTGCTCCAGATTCAGCAATCGATGCCATGTGGCTAAGAGCAAAGGGTAGTGTATTTTCAATCTTGCTTTTTATTGTATCCATTTTCTGATATGGATAATATACAAAAAGAAATAAAACAACTATAGAAAACATAAGCGGAAGGACGTAAAAAACAAATGTCGAATATATTCCTGTAAGAACAAAAAATTTTGTAATCACATATGCAACAAAAACGGAAATCAATACAGATACCAGCATAATAAAAAGCATCAGATTCAAGTAACCTATAAGGCTATACCTGATTTTAGCCCTTTTTAACGGAACACGCAGGAAATCGAACCAATTCCTTATTCTAGATGAGATTGGAGTAAAAATAGATGAGATTTCTACTATCAACGAAATAATGTCCATAAATTTATTTCTCTACTATAGAAATAAAACCTAATTTTTCCAGCACCGGATTTCTTTTTATAATCAATTTTACTATATCTTGTATTTCTTTTTCCTCCATAACACCTTTCTTTACCATATGCATAACAGTTTCGGGATCCTTATAGTAAAGAGTTATGAATTTTGCAACTTCTTCATATGATTTTTTGCCTATTTTGTACAGCCACTCAAGGACTTTTCTCCTTCTTTCGATTTCCTTTAGAGCATCTTCATGTCTCATACCAATTCTATCACAGATCTCTTGGATTTTTTTACTATCATTTACCTTGATGTATTTATCATTGTAAGAATCCCATCTAAACACAACATTTTTCATTACATTTTTTGTATCTGGATCCACACCTATTATTTCGACTATTTCTCTTATTCTCCTAGCGGATTTACTCTTTTCCTTGGCTCTTATCATAGTTATAACTAGGTCTAAACTTTCAATTAGCATTGGAGGTAATTCAATTGGTGGGGATATTAATCTCTTGACAAGAGCATCAACTGATCCAGCATGAAATGTGGATAAGCTAGCATGACCACTTGCCATTCCCTGAAACATGACATAAGTTTCTTTACCCCTTGCCTCACCAACTATGACATAGTCTGGATTTTGTCTAAAACTTTCTCTTAGTAAATCAAACAAACTAACTTCACCATATTTGCCACCAGTAGCTAGAGGTATGCCAAAACCGACTCTTGAAAGTGTTGGAACCCAATGCTCGTGTACAAACCTCAATTCTCTTGTATCCTCTATACTAACGATTTTTGCTTCTGGTGGAATGAATATACCAAGAGAGTTTAGTAGAGATGTTTTACCGCTCGCAACACCACCTATTATAAGTGCAGAAATTCTATGTTCAACCAAAAACCATAGATATGCAAATATCTCAAAGTTTCCAGTATTTAACTCTATCAGTTCTATCGGAGAAAACGGCTTTTCAGTAAACTTTCTTATAGTAAATGTTGGTCCTCTAGTAGCAACGTCTTCCGCTATCGTAGCAGAAACTCTGGAACCGTCGGGTAAAGAAGCTTCTAGAATGGGTTCTGCATAGGTAACATATCTACCACTCCTCTGAGCAAGTTTGACTATCAGCTTCCTCAGATCATCTTTATTCTTAAACGCGATATTCGTTTTAAGAGATCCAAAGACCCTGTGTACTATGTATATTGGTATACCAATACCATCACAACTTATATCCTCTATGTTTGGATCGTTCAACAAGGGGTCTATTTCATTGTAACCAGCAAAATCTCTATAGATATAATACATTATTTTCATGAAACTCTCTTGGGAAATATCTATTCTCAACTCTTTCATCACTCTCTTGACTAAAGGTATAAGATAGTTAAGCAATTTTGATTCGTCCTTTATAGTGGCTGGATCAATGTCAATTAAATCTATCAAACCTTCTTTTATGAGTTTGAGTTTTTCCTTTTCCTCTTCTGTTAACTCGGGCTCAACCACGTTATAAACGAGCTCATTTTTATCTTTATCATATTTTATGTTGACATAAACGTATGGCTCCATTATTGGATAAGTTATGTTTGTTTTTGTTATATCATCAGGTCTGGTTATTTCAATGAATTTAGAAACTCTCTTAAACTTAATTGCAGGTAAGTCTAAAGAATGCTTAGCATGCCTTTCCTATTTCTTAGCAACTAGCTTTCTATACAAAAGACCTTTCAACATACTTTTATCTCAACCTTCTTCTTGGACTTTTTCCAGGCTGAGCAACACCCAAAAATCTTGCACACTTGGGACAAACCCTCATAACGTTTGAACCAAGACTCAAAAATCTTTTATCAACGTTTTTCAATATAGCAGGATCGTTTATCACAAACCTTCTTCTTATAACAAAGGTTTTATATTTTGGGACTAATCTACCACAAAGATCACAATGAACTAGGTATTCTCTGCCTCTTCTCTTAGTATGCTCGTATGTTCTTTTATATGGTGCCTTACTTATTGGCAAATTCCATCACCTCTCAAATATATTTTTGTTTCCAAACGATATATAACCACTTAGCAGTTAACTATATTTTGATGATACAAAAAATAAAAAGATTAAATTATTGTTATGGAGAAGTATCCAGAGAGTGTTATAACGGTATCTAAGAGGGGCAAAAAGGAAGTAAGAATTCTTGATAAAAGGGGGAGGTTCGTTATATATGGGTACAAGCTGCTAGAAAATGGTAAAATGGAAAATAAAAAGAAGATATGTTTGCTAGATGAAAACGGAAAGCGAGAAGATTATTTCATGATACCTCTAAAAGATGGTAGAATTTTATTGTTGCCAGAAAAAGAGATAAAGAATGTTAAAGTATGGAACGAAAAGGAAGAAAAAGAAGAAGATCTCTTCTAGCCCTTAACAACACCTATTGGTCTTAGTTTAGCAACAAGATTACCTATACCAACCTCATGGCTAACTTTAACTACTTCATCTATGTCTTTATAAGCAAGAGGTGCTTCTTCTGCAACTACCCTCCAGCTAGCAGCTCTGACAAGTATACCACGAGATTCTAATTCTTTAGAGACTTGCTCCCCTCTATACTTTTTCAGTGCCTTAGATCTAGACATTGCTCTACCAGCCCCGTGTGCAGTTGAACCAAAACTCTTCTGCATAGCAGTTTCAGTACCAACTAACACATAGCTGGTTGTACCCATAGAACCTGGTATCAAAACAGGCTGACCAATTGATTTATAATCTTTTGGAAGCTCTTCTCTCCCAGCAGGGAAACTCCTAGTTGCACCTTTTCTATGAACATAGACTTTAACTTTTTTACCATCAACTTCATGTTCTTCAAGCTTAGCAATATTATGAGCAACGTCGTATATCAGTTTCATCCTAAGATCTTCCAATGGATCGGCACTAAATACTTGTTTAAAGCTTTCTCTTGTCCAGTGCATTATCATATGCCTGTTTGTCCACGCAAAATTAGCAGCAGCACTCATTGCTTTAAAATAGTTTTCTGCAATTTCTGAGTTAACTGGAGCATAGATGAGCTCTCTATCTGGTAATTTCTTTATAGCATCATGGAATTTTTCCTCCATTATTCTCAAATAATCACTACATACCTGATGTCCTAAGCCTCTGGAACCAGTGTGAATCATAACCATTACCTGACCTTCTTTTTCTATTCCAAAAACTTTGGCGACTTCTGGATTGTATATTTCATCAACAACCTGAATTTCTAAGAAATGGTTTCCAGCACCTAAAGACCCTAGTTGTGGAGCACCTCTTTTCTTTGCTTTATCGGAAACAAGATTTGGGTCAGCATACTTCATTCTACCGTTCTCTTCTATGTGCTCTAAATCTTCTTTTATACCATAACCATTTCCAATAGCCCATTCTACACCTCTAGCCAGAACTTCATTCAGTTCAGAAATGCTAACTTTTACCCTACCGCCTCTCCCAACACCACTAGGAACATTTTTGAAAATAGTATCAAGCAATTCTTTTAATTTGGGTTTAACTTGATTCACTGTGAGATCTGTTCTAAGAAGTCTGACGCCACAGTTTATATCGTAGCCTATACCACCAGGGCTTATGACACCTTCTTTAGCATCTATGGCAGCAACACCACCTATAGGAAAACCATAGCCTTCATGACCATCTGGTAAAACTATTGAATACTTGTATATACCCGGCAAGCAAGCAACACCAGCAGCCTGTAAAAGTGTTCTGTCTTTTTGCATTTTTTCCAGTAATTTCTCGCTAGCAAATATTCTTGCTGGAACATTCATACAAGGCAATTCTCCCTTAGGGATTCCCCACTCATATTCAGATATCTTTACTATCTTCATAGAATTAATATAAAAGGAACATTTTAGTTAAAAATGTTTTGTTATATGTCCAGTATAACATGTGCAATGTACTTATCACCAACCCTCTTGACATACATCTCATGATATGTTACTGCCTTTATCTCTGTTTTTGGTTCATGCTTTTTCAAATCAAGAATTTCTCCTCTTATCTCTGCATTTAGTGAATATTCTCCTTCCTTTTTGCTTATATCTACTTTTATTTCCCTACCAACAAGCATTTCAGTATCAAAAAGATACAGCAACTCTTCTAAAAAGTTGTATAATAGGTTTTCCAGATCAACACCTCCAACTGAAATCTTCCTTTTCTCTAAAGGAGAAACTTTATCTATATCCACAATAGAATCATAAAATGCTTTTGCTGAGCTTTCAAAAACTTCTTCTAGCGTACTTCCTTCTGCTAAAAATTCTATATCCGATGTATGCTCTAAGTATCTGTAACTCATCTTAATCAAACCTGTATCCAAGTTTTTCAAATATTCTTTTCATTTTTAACGAATCTTTTTCCAATATAGGAGACTCAGAAATTATCGTTATATCTATATCTCTCTTCAATATTTCTTTAGCAAGTGGTCCAAAAGGTGGATGTGAATTCATCGGTTCATGTATATCAGCAAACTTCTTTTTGTTAACAACATATTTCATGTTAGAAAAATGCGAGTTAACATGTTTTATTTTTAATTTTTCTATTTCATCCAGTATTCTTGCATAATCGATTTTACCATCGCATCGAGCAAATAGATGTGCGAAGTCTATCAAAGGAACAACTTTTTTCTTCAATTTTCTCACAACATAGAGAATATCCTCTAAACCAGCAAATTGACTTTCTTTAGCCATGGTCTCTAAAGCCATCTTAGATTTTTTTATTCCCATTTCTTTAGCCATTTCCAATAGTTCAGAATATCTTTCAACAACTATTTCTCTTGCATCTTCCTTACTCAACTTACCATAGTAACCAGTATGTATAACCACAACATCTGCATTCATTACCTCAGCCCTATCCAAAGAATCTAATATTCTTTTCTTAGAAGCTTCAACGACTTCTTGTTTTTCTGAAAGAAGATTTATGTAATAAGGAGCGTGGACACTAAGTCGAACGTTAAGTTGAGATGCAAGTTCACCAACTTTTTTAGCAAGTTCCCTACTCATTTTAACTCCGCGAACAAACTCAATCTCCATTGCATTTAGACCCAATTCTTTAACTGTTTTAATACCATCTAGAGTGGAACCTTTTTTCGATGAAACTGGTATACCAGCAGGACCCAGAAAAATCTTTGCTTTCATAAACTTAACATCGTCAATTAAAAATAACAATTTATCATCCAATCTTAATATGGGTAGGTGGTCGGGTGGCTTCGGGCTAAAAGCCTGAGGAAACTCCGCCCATCGAGATAAAGGGGGTAATAAACCCGTGGGAGGATCAGAAACGATACCTCTCTACTGGGAAATGAAAATGATATCGCAAGATTGAGACTTGGCAGAGAGGATGAAACGGCCTCCCGCAATCGATGAGATGCAACCCCAAAATGGGGGCTCAGACGAATGCCACCTAAACAGAAGGCGGGTTATGACCACCTATCCATCCATTTTATATTTCTTTTTGCATAATTCCATAACATGGGAAAAAAGAACAAAATATACATGCCAATGGGAATGGGTGGCTTGTTTAGATTTGAGGAAGAAGAGAAACATTTAATAAAACTAAAACCTGTTCACCTAATTTATATAACAATTGGTGTTATTGCTGTCGAAGTACTTCTAAGAATGATAATATAAAACAAAAAAGTTAGCTTATGAACTCTTCGAAACTTATTTTGAACTCGTCGTCACTCTTTATTTCTCCTCTTTCTTTCAATATTTCTCTAGCTAACAACCAAAATATTATACCCAATGCTTTCTTACCTCTATTGTTCCCAGGAATTATTATATCGACATAAGCAGGATCTGTGTTTGAATCACATATAGCTATTATTGGTATATTTGACAAAATTGCCTCTTTCATTGCTTGCTGATCCACTCTCGGGTCGACTATAAATACGGCATCTGGCTCATAGTAGTTTTCAGAGTTTGGATTGGTAAAGGTACCTGGTAAAAATCTACCAGCATGAACCTTTATACCTGTTATTTTACCAAATTTCTTGAGTATATTCAGAACTATTTTCTTCCTTGAAGTGACATAAACATCATGCTTAGCCATGAATTTAGCAACTAGCCTTATCCTTTCATCAATCTTTTTTAGATTGAACACAGCTATTCCGTTTGGTTTAACTTTGTAAATAAATCTTTCCATCTTCTTGGTTTTTCCCCTTCTACCAAACTGAACACCAGTAGACAAATATGTTTTTGCCGGTACTAATAACTCTTCTGCCATGAAAGTTTACAGGAATTAAACAAATATAAATTTTAATATTCGAGCCATAGGCAAAAAATAAAGTGAAAGGTTAGGAACCCTCTAACCAATATATGTTAAACTACTAGATCCTATGTCAGTTTTCTTTTCTCTCTTAACAGTTTCTGCTGGGGCACCAGCACGCATTATTTTTTCCTTGAGTATGTCTTGTTCTTTTGCTTTCTTTGCTATCTCCGAAAGATCTAGCTTAACACCCAATATCTTTTGTAGCAACTCTAGTAATTTCTTAGCTCCTTTATGATCAGGAAGTATTGGAGGTCCAAAGCTTTCAACGAGTAAACTAACTCCTTTCATACCATAAAGCGGTGCATATCCTATCAATAAACCGACAGCACCAACTATACTTCCCACTTTACTAGCTGAATTGAAATTTATTGGATATTTGGAGTATTTTCTTATAACACTCTTATCACTGGCAACACCATAAACTATTGGATCCTCAACAGCAACATCCATTTTTAGCCCGCCCATGGTAATCAACTCTTTCACACCAAGCTTCTTTATGAAATTTAGAATTTCATGCACAAGTTCATATGTACCTTGAGGTAATTCACTCTGTTGATCGCCAAGATATATGACTAAATCTCTCTTCAATCCATTTTTCTTATTAGCCTTTACGATATAAAATTCTCCCTTTATTACATGTGCGGTTCCATCAGAATGTATCAATGTTACATGCTGGAAATAAGAACTATATAATTCAGCTATTTTTTCTGCTTTTAATTTTTCGACTAAAAAGCCCGCAGCTATTCTACCAACGTTACCAACGCCTGGCATACCTTCTAGAAATACAGGATTTTTAAGTTTTCTGACTTTTTTCTTTACTATAATTTGTGTAGCCATAAAATGAATTGCACACTATATATTTAAGTTAGTTTTCCTAACTACTGCCAAATTTCTCTTTTCTTCTGTATTTCCCGTATCTGTCCTGAGGAGAATATGATGGTGGGTGAGCATTGACTGTCTTAGAATCACATTCTGGACAATAGTCTTTTAGAGTATACCTACCACAAGAAGGACATTTTTTCATATTTGTCATTCTATCACTTCCAATGAGAAGTCGTCTAACAATTTACTCTTCTTTATTTTCTCAGCTATCTTGTTTAGCTCCTTTTCAACACCTTTTGGGTCTTGTGTCTTTTTCCTAACCAGATACTTACCCGCAGCTATGTAGATAACATTAAAACCGGCTTTTCCAAAGTTTCCAAGTGCCTTTTTAATCATATCTACACCATTTGACTTTAGGGAAATTGCCTTTACTCCAGCTTTTATCTCAAATATTTTCTCTTTTATCATTCTTTCCAAGAATGGTTTTATTACATTCTTCCATTTTTCATCAAGCTCGTCTAAAACGCTTTCATCTTCAAGAGCCTCTTCAAAAAAGTTAGCTAAACTACCATACTTTTCTTGTATTGTATTACCGATTTCTTCATAGGCCTGATCTAAACTCTTACCAATAGACTCAGCTGCTAATTCCAATATTTTTTCAGCTCTTTGATCCCTTCTATACTCATTCCATTTTCTTCTTTCGTTGAATCTATTAACTCTTTTTAGGCTTAATGAAACAAAATTCCTATCTGGCTCTACTTTCATGACTTTTGCAACATATTGCTTACCAACCCTCACAAACTCTCTTATATTTCTAACCCATCTACCAGCAACTTCACTAACATGTATCATACCCCTTAGATGTGGATATTCATCTAATTTACACCACGCAGCGAATTCAGTAATCTCATCCACAGTAACAATAACAAAATCTCCGGGCTTTGGATAGCCTATCTTTCTTACCATGAAAGTTTTATTAGAATTAACAAACTTAAAAAGTATTTCTTAAATATGGAAATTCTCGTTGGTTGTTGTGGATTTTGTATGGCAAAAATCAAGTACTATCAACACTTCGAAACAGTCGAAATACAAAAAACATTTTACCAATTGATAGATGAAAAACTAGCTAAGAAATGGAGAAAAGAAGCACCTGAAAATTTTGAATTCACAGTAAAAGCATTCCAAGGAATAACGCACACGTTAAAAAGTCCGACATGGAAGAAATGCAATTTAGATAAAGAATATCTATCAAAAATAAAAGACGGAATTGGTTATCTCAGACCAGCAAAGCATGTTTTCGAATTTTGGGATAAAACTCTGAAAATTGCTAAGATACTAAAATCTAAAATAGTGGTTATTCAATTACCTAAAAGTTTCAAACCAACAGAAGAAAACATAAAAAACGCCAAAGATTTTTTGAATAGTGTTACAAAAAGGAAAGTAACGATAGCAATTGAATTAAGGGGTTGGGATAACAGAGATAAAGAAAAACTGATGATAAACAAAAACATCACAATAATAGGTGATGTTATAAGTGAAATACCCATACCCCAAAAAATTGTTTATCTGAGATTACATGGTCAAAACAGAAATGGAAAAATTAATTACAAATACGAATACAGTAATAAAGAATTGAAAGAAATAGTAGAATATTTAATCAATACAAAATTAGATTCCTATGTGATGTTCAACAATATTTTCATGAAACGAGACGCCATAAAATTCAAGAACATCATTCAGAAAGTTTATCAGAGATGAAGTCATAAACCTTATGAGGTTCAACAATTCCAAGAAGAACGATCTTTTGGCCCGAATGAGGATATATTACAATGTCACCAAAGTTCAACAACCTACCAATAACAGATTCGTTCAGTTCAACTCTAGAAACAGCATGATATGGTATTGTCACTGTGCTTCTAGAGAAGATACCCGAAATTATATCTATTTTCTCATCATCAATCAAATATCTGTAGTACCATATTCTTCCTTCTGCATCCCCGATAAACAACATTGCAATAACAAACACCAAGAAATCCAAGCCGTGCGTATCCACACTCTTTATCCTAGCGATTATGAGAATGACAAGCAAAAAAACTGATATTAAGTAATTTGTATAAAATCTTCTTCTGGATGGTCTAAATTCCATATAATATTGATTTCAAATTCCTAAAATAAAAAAGAAAAGCAGAAAGGCTAAGATATGACCTTAGCCACAGCAAAAGTATTTCTTACCTCGGTTATCTTTATCCTTACGTGATCGTCTTTTTTAGTATTAGGAACGAACACAACAAAGTTCTCTATCCTTGCAATACCATCTCCTTTAGATCCGACCTCACTTATCGTGACATCGAATTCGTCTCCTACCTTCACTGGTTTCGGAAGTTTACTCATCAGCTTTTTCTTGAAGTTACGTTTTTTAAGCATGAGTTCAAGCCAAGAGAGAACTAGTTTCTAGTTCTCTCCTAAATTATCTTTGAGTAGAAACCTTTTTAAAGCGATTTTTTAATAAAAATTACGTGACAGAAGAGAAAAAAACCACGCATTGGCTTTATATTCAGTCAGTTGAAAAATTCAGGTCAGGTTTCCCAAGATTCATAATGTTTCTATCCGCTGTATTCCTTCTTTGGGTTTTTTCACCATTAATACTTTCGCTAGGTAAAGATGTTTTCATTCGCGGGATAGAAGTAACACGAATAATCAACCTGTTGCTACTATCATATACATTGATATTTATTTTGTTAACATTCAGAGAAATAAGAGAGGTTGCAGATGCTGTTGCTGGTTACATAGTTTATAGTTTATCGCCAGTAGATGAAGAAGAAAATAAATTAAGACAAAGATATAGAAAAATAAGAAGTAATTTCAGACAGCTATCCTATATACTGGTAACAGCTGTATTGTACTCAATATTCAAACAATTCTTATTATCAATAGTTCCCGAAATAGTTGCTGTATTTGGAATAGTAATTGTACTATGGCTTCTACTAACATTATATGCATTTTCGCTATCAATAGCAGCAGAGTTGGAAGAAAGAACTAATAGAATTCTAAGAAAGATCAACGGAAAAAATAAGAGGAGAAAATCGTCAAAATAAATTGATAAATAAACAAAAGTTTTTAACATGAATGATTTATTATTGTGGTATCATGAACATAAAGAAATTAAAATTTTTATCGAAATCTGAGAAAAATGAGTTAAACAAAATTTTTATGGAAAGTTATGGTGTTAGAATAAACACGAAAGATTATGAATTTTTTATAACATCGAAAGAAAAGGCGTGGGTCACAACAAAGAAAGCCAAGAATATAATAAGAGAGCTACCAAACCCCGTATATGCTGGATTAATGATAGGAAAATTGAAGAGTAATCGCAAAATAAAGTTATCAGTAGAAGGATCGCAACTCATAGGAAATGAAGCAAATAAAAACATAATAGAAATCAAAAACTGTATAGACTATATTTTTGGTAAAAATCCGATCATAATAAAGAAAGTATTCGTGGAAAACCATTCTTTTCCGATAGTTAAATGTGATAACTATTATTTGGGTTCCGCTGGCTATGTCGATGAAAACAAAGCAATCAATCTATTCCCAACAAGCAGAAGAAAGTTGGTGAGAAACCGATGAAACGAAAAAGAGCATTAGTACTTCTTATAATCATTGTTTCTCTAGTTTTACCATATCTCGTGATAAAAAAGTTCTCAATAAACTTGAATGAGGTTCTCCTTTTACTAAGAAATTCGAATAAAAAACTATTATTGGTAGCAACGAGTATAGACACAATATTTATAC
>JAGGZO010000008.1 GCA_021161995.1 Candidatus Aenigmatarchaeota archaeon | reverse complement strand
GGAATGAATTCTATCCCCATATCTACCCGGTTTAACTACTTTATTTTTAAAGTATCCTGTGATTGTCCAGGTTTCTATGTGATTCTTCTCGGGATGGATATTGTACAGAAGATATATTTTCTTTGTTCTAAATGTCGATGGTTGTGTTGTGAATGAAATAGTAGATGTGTTTATCAATATTGTATAATCTTCAGACGGAGTTCCATTTATGAGATATTCGTACACTTTAAAGTTAACACTTTTGGCGTCTGATGAATATACAATCAATAATATAATGAAAATATAATGTGTTATACACATTAGAAATGTTTTCCTAAATTTCATTCAAAATATAATATTCTTATCAAAAAACTTAATGTTTTTAAAATTAGGTATTTTTATGAAATTTCTCGGAAGAAAAAAGAAGATTAAGATATTGGTTACACACGAGCTTTTTCCACCTTCATTTTCTGGTGGAGGTGAAATATTTGTTTTGAAATTGGTGGAATTGCTTTCTAATAGGAAAGATACAGAAGTTAGTGTCGTGACAACATCTTGTGGTGGATGTAGGGAAATTGTAAACAAAAAGAATGTTAGAATTAAACGAATAAACATAAATCGGTATCTTTTCAACATCTTTTCTATTCCAAGACTTCTAGCTGAATCGAAGAGACACGATATAATTATTACAAATACATATAATGCCGCTATACCATCTTTAATCGCAGCGAAAATTAATAAAAAACCGATAATATGTTTTGTCCATGGTGCGTATCATAAGAAATGGTTTAAAATGAGAAGTCCCATCCTGGCATTTGTTTCAATTATTTTTGAAAAAATTTTATTTAATTTGCCATTTGATAAGTTAATCTTTCTGAGTAACTATGCCAGAAAATATGCAATTCGTATTTCTAATGTTATTAGAAGTAGAGGCATCGTCTTACATCCTGGTGTCGATTATACCAGGTTCATGCCATTGAAAAAGAAGAAGCAAGTCCTTTTCATTGGACGCTTTGAAAAACAAAAGGGTATCAATACGGCGATAGATGTTGCATATAAAATGTCTAATGTAAAGTTTGTTTTCATCGGTAGAGGTAGGATTGATAGAAAATTACCTGATAATATAAAGAGATATACATTTGTTCCAGAAAAAGTACTCAGAAGAATATATGGTGAATCTCTGATATTTATGCTACCATCAGTTGCTGAAGCTTTGGGGTTTGTTGTTTTAGAGGCTATGGCATCTGGTTGTGTTATAGTTTCAACCGTACCCCTAGAGTATAATGGATGTTTTATAGAGGATAACACCAAAGTCGACGAATTTGTGAGGTGTATTAAGAAATATCTAGATAATTACCATAGTTCAGTGAAGCTTGGTAGAAAGAATAGAGAAATTGTCATAAAAAAGTATTCATGGGATAAATTCATCGAAAGCCTCTACAGAGTTATTATGAAATTATTAAAATAGGCCCGGCCCGGGATTTGAACCCGGCCTAGGGGCTCCACAGGCCCCCGTGCTAACCAGGCTACACCAACCGGGCCATATGCTATTCAATTAAAAATTACTTGACAACAACTTTATTTAATTGTTGCGTTTTAAATAATTGATGAAAATGCCGCGGTAGTTCAGGGGCAGAACGCTCGGCTCATAGTCTACTATGAGCTTTGACAACCTTTGGATGATAGAGGAGAAACCGAGTGGTCCCGGGTTCGAATCCCGGCCGCGGCATTTTACCGAAAAATCATGTTTATGATGAATTCCTCTTCCAAATCATACCGTCTAAAAACTTTTGTAGCGTATCTAACAAGATTTTTAGAAATATCTATTACTGGTGAACTAGTATATCTAGCTGACAGGTGCCATTCACCGCAAGAAGATGTTGCCGGCTGAATATCAAATAGTAATTCCTCATAGAATTCTCGATTATTATTTTCTTCAACTGTTTTTATTTTTGCGTTTACAAATCTTAGATAATCTTTTATTTTTGGATCGCTTTCATTCAACCAGCTATCTTTTTCTCCTGCCCATGAATTATCAATTACTTTCATCTTCCTTTCAGTATAAAACTGTTTCAATTTTATCAGGTCAGAAATTTTAACTAGCTCTATGCCATCATATTCTACTACTTCTTCATTCAAATCTTCTAAAAACTTGTAGTAACCTTTTTTATGATGTCCAAACGTTTCTCCATCTAGCGTTATTAGCGAATAAACATCTTCTTGGTTTTTGTAAGCGTTGTAATAACTATTCTTCAAACCTTCAAGAAACCCTTTTGCAGATATTTTTTCGAATGCGATTCTGTTTGAGTTATAATCATCTCTAAACAGCATTCTAACCAATTTTTTGTTATAGTGATCAACTCCTATCGGAAATTCAGAATTTGTGAAATATGATTTTTTGAAAGAGCTAACTATGATAAATTCATCATCTGCACTTTTAGCTATCTCGGCAATTTTTTCACCCGAGAACTCTTCTGGCGACCTTAATACTTTTGTATGTCTTTTCAATCCAACAAGTTCATTCGTTTTTCTGTTTTGTACTATTTCTAGTTCTGCCCAATGCTTTGGGTACAAATCTGGTATTAGATGATATTTTGGTGTGTCAGTGAAATCTATGCTGCCATTCTCATATGCTTCTATCAGATTTTCTATTGTTTTATCTCCAACCTTAGTTATATTTTCATCGAGGAACGCTTCCATGAGAGTTGCGTGTAAGTTTAGTGTATAATCACCATTGTTCTTCAAAATTTCTGACAACGGATAATAACATTCTTCTGTTATTTTGTTGAAAACTTTTTTATTCTGTATTTCGGGTGTCTTTGGTTGATATAGATGCAATAAAATTGTGAGGTATATCATTTCAAGAAAAATGTTCATTTTGAGCTATAAATCTATTCTAAGCTTCTGTCTAGTTGGTGTTTTGTGAATTTCCCTGGTTTAAGTTTTTCAACTATAAAGTCAAATGCTTCTTCTGGTTTTGTATACTCTCCACATGTATAAACGTCTACTGTAGCGTAGCCATACTCTGGCCATGTGTGAATAGATATGTGGCTTTCTGCAACTATGGCAACTATACTGATACCAGCGTACTTGCCTTCACCAAATCTATAGGAAGCGTATTCTACTAGTTCAGAGTTAGAAACTTTCACAGCTTCAAGAACAACATCACGCAAGAAATTTTCATCAGCTAAATTGGCTTTACAATTATAGAGATTACCGTAGAAATGTCTACCCACAATTCTTTTTCCATTTCCTGCGGTTGGATTTTTCTCGATCATTTCCCGAATCGTCTTCCTCTGACATGATTTTTTATTACCCCTTTGTGTTTGATGTAATAGTATTGCTTGAGAACAAATATAAATGTTTAATTAAAGGTTTGCAAGTATTTTCATTGACACTTATTGTTAATAGCGGGGGGTGGATTTGAACCACCGGCCTTTCCCCCAGATGAAAGTCTGTCCGGGTGACCCACAGCCTGGAGGGATATGAGCCCGGCGGGCACTCCAGGCTGCCCTACCCCGCTATACCGACACGCTAAATATTCTATATACTTAACACTTTTTATTAATTTTAAGGCTTGGATAGCTGCTGCTCAAAATAAAAATTTTAATTTGAATGGTAATACATATGTTTCATCGAAAGGAAATACAAGCTATTGTTAAATGCGAAAATAAAATCATTTTAGTTAGGTATAAGCGTGGCGAATATTGGAGGTTTGTCAAAGGCGGTATAGAGAAGGGTGAGCAGCCAGAGGATACTTTGAGTAGAGAATTGTTAGAAGAATTGAACATAGATGATTTCGAATTACTCGGTAAGTTGGATTTCAGATATGCATACACCTCTTACATAAGGGGTAAGAAAGTATTCCATGATATTGTTGCTATTTTTGTCGTGGAAATAAAACCAGAGGATGTTAAAAAGATAAGAGTTGATGATCGAGAACTCGGTGAATTCAAAATAGTTGATATTGATGAAGCTTTTGATCTGCTTAAGTTTGACGGAGAAAAAAATGCACTAAAAGAGGCAAAAGAAAAATACTGGATTATCTAGCCTGTACTCTCTTTATCACTTTTGGTCTAACCTTAACGAGTATTCTAGATCCGCAATATGGGCATATGACTTTTCCTTCTATTTTTGGTATTTCCTTTTTGCATATTAAGCACTTATACATTCAATCACACCTCTTTTGATGGCGGTAAATAAGCAGGTCCAGCAACTTTAGTCCCACATTTTTTACATTGCCATATACCAGTTGAAACTCTTACCAATGCCTTCATGCCACATTTTGGGCAAACGTGCCTCTTTCTCTGAACTTGTTCTATCTCAGAAATCTTTTTACGTAAAGTCATACCATACCTAGGTCCAAATCTTCCTGCGGGTCCAGCCCTTTTTGTCATATTACCACTATTTTCCTATTAGCATTAGTATCTTTTTAAGCTTTTCGTCTGTTATGGGTTCGGTTATTTTTCCTTGCTGATACAAGTTCACAAGATATAATTCTAGTCTTGCTACCAAATCTGGTTTAACCAATCTTATTCTTCCTAACCTTTCTCTTGCTTCTGGAGTTAAAACCTTCCTTAGAATAATCTTTTTCAGTTTCTCAAACTCTGGGTTTGGTTGGTCAGAAGGTATCATTGCTGTTGTTTCACCTTGAATGCTATGTTATCTAAGAACGATTGACCCTTTGGTGTAATTCTTCTGCCTCCTTTTGCTTTTTCAACGAAACCAGCCTTTTCTAGCTGCTGAAGAATCAATCTTATTATTTTACCAGATGCCTTCTTTGTTCTGTTTGGTTTTCTACCTCTATTCTTTAGCTTACCATAGCACGTTCTTAGTCTAGAGACACCTACAGGACCATCTATGTATATTCTTCTTAATATGGATGCTGCCCTTATGTACCAGAAATCTGGTTGTTCGGGTGGTCTCTCGGTTCCTGGAGAACTCTTTACGAAAAAGGACCATTCAGGCGGTTTTATAGCTTCTACTTTTTTCAGTTCTTCCTTTAGCAAATTTATGAATTTCTGTGGATCTACTTCCCTTACACTTACCATGCTCTTTCACCCGATTCTTTTGCTTTTGTTAATATTTGATATGCTGTCGAAAGCACTATCAATAAAGATGTCGCGATTAATAATATAAAAGTTAGCGATGGGATACTGAATGTTTTTAGCTGTGCACATAAATCAGCTGGTAATAGACCCATGTCACATTGCTGTATTATTTTTTGTAGAGAGTGAAATATGAAAAACAATATAAAAACAGATACAAAAATCACTAGAAATCCAATCATCTTGAATATACTCATTCGGCAACACCTCTTTTTGGTTTGTACGGATATCTATAAACCCTACCACAATTTAGACAAGTTACAATAACTGCTCTATGTTTTTTTGACAATCTAACTCTTGCTGTGTAACCAGGTATCAATAGAGTATTGCAATTTTTGCAAAACAATCTCTTCAGTTTTTTCATTCTATAATTCGTTCTCATGGCTATTTTTCTCGCCAGTTCTACGTATCTCCTGGATCTGTTTGGGTTTTCTTTTATGGTTTTTCTGGCTAGATTTAGCAATATTTTTATTCTTTCTCGGGCGATTTTTTTGTATGCCTGTTTTTGAACCACTAAAAGAATTTTGTTTTTATATGATTAATTTTTTAGTAGTAGTTGGGGGAGGGTAGTATAGCTTGGCTAGTATGCGGGCCTTGGGAGCCTGTGACCGGGGTTCAAATCCCCGCCCTCCCATTCTGATGCTAACTTTCTCATAGAAACGATTTTATTTTAATTGCAGTTTTAGAAAATTATTTTAGCCTATCTGGGAAGGTCGTCTAGCTTGGTCTAGGATGCGGCCTTGGGGTGGCCGTGACCCGGGTTCAAATCCCGGCCTTCCCATTAGTATTTAACAATTTGTATAAAGTTGTTATCGATTATTCAAATGCTGAAGCTTCTATAACTTTTTTTATATTTGTTACATAGATATCATGAGATTTGGCAAAGTTTTCTATAATTTTTTCATGACGCTTTTCATCCAAACTGATGGTTTTTATTTTTGATATTTTTTCAAGGACACTTTCTATAAGATTTCTTTCAGAATTGCTTATTTTGAAATAAAGACTATCGTTTATTATGAAAGATTGTGTATTAGAAATAACTGGTTTACCTGATAATTGTGCATCAAGTGGTATTAGACTTCTGTGATTCTTGACTGGGAAATTTATTTCCAGATGTAGTACAATATTTGAAATTGAATAAAAGTATGGCATTGACCATGGTGGAACTGCATCAACATAAATGAGGTTATCACTCGTTTTTTCACGTTTTATTACAAATTCCCTCATTTTACCTGCTCCAACTATGATGCCTGATAAATCCTCTTTCTTACTAAGAATATCTAGAAATTCCTTTATACCCTTATATCTACTAAGCTTGCCTGGTTTTAGTATAATAAGTCTATTTTCTTCATTCCATTTATACAGCTTATCCATTTGTTCTGGTGTCAGATATTTTTCAATGTAACTAATAGCATCTTTTTTATCTACTCTAAATAATTTAGGATCTAATAAGTAGTGGTGATGTGCAACTACTATGTTTTCAATTCTTAGTACATCTCTAAATAATTGCAATACCCCAGGATATGAAAATACAAATTTAGCATTTCGAAAAACCTCAATCAATAAAGGTTGAAGAATTCTTGTTCCAGAAAAAATTCTGCTTATGTCGCTTCCGGCATGTTGCACTATGTATGGTACTTTTGTTGTTTTGCTCGATATGTATGCCGCAACGCCGAACGGGAGTAAATACCATGCTAGTATGACATCGTACTTCTCATTTTCATTGGATTCAATGAAAAGACTAGATATTTTCTCGGATAATGGATTATATTCTGGGATAAAATTCGGTCTCTGAAAAAATGACGATGAAAATAGATTAATTTTACCATCAAATGTTAGTTCACTAATCTCGTTATAAGGTATTTTACAAGACTCATGTGTCTTAAGTTCCCATCCACACGAGAAAACATCTATTTTAAAATATTTTGTTAGACTCTTTACCATAAAATATGCTTTTGTTGTTTCCCCACCTACAAACGGTGGCCATTTACACATTACTGCGAGTTTCATTTTATTTCACCATTTTCCAGCAGTTTGGATCTCTATTGAATACATCATTTGTCAATGCCATAGATATCGCAGGGCATCCTCTACAAATGTTGAACAATTTACAATCTTTGCATTCGTAATTTTCTTTTATTCTAAAGTTTTTGAGTAAGTGTACAAAAGCTTTTTCGATTGTTAGATTCGGATCAGTTATGATGTTACCCAATATTATGGGCGCTCTTCTACAGGGATATATATCCCCATTTACATCTATAACCAAACCTGTTCTACCTATAGAGCAACCCCCTCTAATCCTCTTAATTTTTTTGTACTCAGGGTTTAATATACCAAGTTCATAGTACAGTAGGGCCCATAACGGCTCTTTGTTACCTATATGACATTTTATACCTTCTTCCCATAACTTTTTGTATTTGAGAAACATCCCATAAAGAAGCCATTTGAACTTTTCTGTTGAAAGTAGCGTGTTTTTAAATGTAGTTCCCTCACCTATCGGGACGAGTCTGGCGAAGTCGTATATTTCTACTAGCCTGTTTTTATACAGGTAATATGCCAATTCTGGTATCTCTTTATAATTTATTTCACTGACAGTTGATAGAACAACTCTCGTTATGCCTATTTTTCCTTCTAGCTTTAAAAATTTTATTGCATTTTTAAATTGCCCTCTACCTCTAAAAAAGTCATGTGTCTTTTCAAGACCGTCTATACTTATTTGGTATCTGAATATATTCAACTCTTTCAATTTTTTCAATTCTCTTTTTGATGCCGTGGGGTTTCCTAATATGCCTATTCGTATACCTTTTTCAGTTGCTTGTTCAACTATATGAAAAAAATCTGGGTGAAGTAGAGGATTCCCACCACTAAAATTTATTCTCGGTATAAGACCAAGCTTTTTTGCAAAATTACTTATTTGATCTAATATGCTGACTGCTGCTTTAGTTGGAAAATCTATTTCTTCTGTAGACATAGACTTTAACTTGTGTGGGATATAGCAGAACCTACATCTCATATCACATCTATGTGTTAGATGCCATTGGACAACAAATTCTCTTTGGATTACTGGTAGCATCATTCTATCACTAAAATTTCTGGAATTTTTGATGAGTATATCCCTGCTATTAGTCGATATTTTGGAATTTTTGTAGTATTTCTTTCTGGCCAATATGGATCATTTAGATAAAAGTTTTCACTGTCATAACCCTTTATAACTATACAATGACCGACATATTTTCCAT
>JAGGZO010000043.1 GCA_021161995.1 Candidatus Aenigmatarchaeota archaeon | reverse complement strand
TGTGGTTAGTATTGGGAACCTGTATTTCGGTATTGCCCGGCTGAAAATAGGGTCTTACAGGAGTAGAAGAGGGAATAGGTTGTAGATATAATATTAATTTCTTCGGACATACTTTCTGCCAGTGCTTATATGATTTATTCCTTTTTGAGGGGTAAGGGTAAAAAGGCGCCGGAGCTTTGTTTTTACCAACATGTTTATTTTTAGATAGAGGGAGGCTTGCAAGAAGATAACTGAAAACGAGGTAGGTAGGATCGGTCAGCTTTATTGCTTATGGTTGTTTTAGATGAGCCTGGCGCTTTTGTGTTTTGTTTTACTTGTGGTTTTTGGGTTGTGAAGTGATAGATTGGATGTAGAAAGGAATTTGCCTTTTTGTGCTTTTTGGTATACATTATAACAGAATTGGATGATGAGAGCTGAAGGGCATGAGATTAAACTTGTGATAAGAGGCTTAGAAAGAATGGTTTCCTTTGTGGGGGAGCTACGGCTGGAAAAGAGATAACAGTCTGTACTTCAAGATATAGCCCTGTCGTCCATTTGTTAGGAGATTGTGCTGTTTTTTCAGGAAATGGATTTGATTTAAGGTATATCCTGGAAATTCTGGGATGCAGGATTAGTATATACACCCATGCGGGTGCAACGGGAATTGGTAGAATTAAAAAACCATTATATAGCCTGGATTTGAGGGAGAGTGAGAATGGTAAGCAGAATTAATCCAGTGGAAACCGGATTCATCCAGAGGGAGTATATCTGCACTAAGTGCGGATATCACCCCAAAAAGGAATCGTATCAGCCACTAGAAGTGCGGATATAGCCACGTTATGCGAAATGGCGTCCTTAGAAAATATGGAGGTATAAAAATGGCGGAAAGAAAAATATTAAAAAATAAGCCCCTTGTAGAAGCTATATTTGAAATGAGATGGGAACTACAAGAGCCAGCCCAGGGAATGAAGATAGACCCGCATTATAAAATATTGATCGGTAGGATATATGACAGGATAAAAAATGAATATCCTTTTCATGAACAACTACCTACTGCAACTATGCCTGACGAAATTGCTGGATATATTGTTCAACATCGATTTCGGAAAGACAAGGATAAATGGCCTCTTATTCAAATAGGGCCTGGGATTATTACTTTGAATGATACCGATGGATATGTATGGGGAGATTTTGAGAGTAGAATACATCATTTATTGGACGTACTTTTTGATGCATATCCAGATTCCGATAACAATTTGAGGATTGATTGGTTACTGCTTAGATACATTGATGCAGTTGATTTCGATTATGAAAAATACGATGTATTCTCTTTTTTAAGAGAAAATTTGAAAATTGATATAAAAGTGTATGAAGAACTTTTTAAAGACACAGGGGTTAGCAGTTTACCTTTGGGTTTTGATTTAAGATTTTCATTTCCTGCAAAAAAACCTAAAGGTGCGGTTCATTTGAGATTCGTTCGAAGTAAAAGGAAAAATGTGGATGCTTTAATATGGGAAACTCATGTTCAATCAGTTGGTGAGGACACACCTAAAACTAAAAACCAAATTAGTTCGTGGGTGATTGACGCACATACATTAACAGATGATTGGTTTTTTAAGATGATAGAGGGAGAACTATTAAGGAGGTTTGAATAATGTATCAGCTAACAATGCAAGAGGTTACCTACCAAGATTATCCGATTCAGTACTTCTCTAGCCCAAGTACAGAAATCAAACAGATAGATATAACAGATATATGGGATAGCATATCATCTAAGTGGATAATAGAACGACCTAAAAGGCCTGTTTATCATAGCTTGTTATCGCTACTTGAGATAGATTTGTCTTCAATCTGGCCACATTTTGAAATAAAAAGAGAAACGTCATCTATTGAAGAAGCCGGAAAAAATATTACAGAAATTATTTCTGAGGAGGAACTTATCTCAGAGATGGTAGAACAGGATTTTGTGGTAAGAATGCCACCAAAAAAGAGATATAAAATTCATGTGGTAGTAAGAAATGTCAAAAAGGGAAAACCCAGAGTGGTTGAGCCAGATGAGATTTTGTTTTGAAAGTAGGGGGTAATATAATGAAGGGCTATCCTTGGTATGAAATTGTTGAAGGCGAAGAACTCCTACAAGGAGATATTATAGAATCTTGCCCAATAATAATCCCTCCCTCTACAATAGGAGATGGTAGTGGCAGTATTGATGTTGATGTTATTGAATATGATGTGATAATTATGAGCCAATCTTGCGACCTCATCAACAAAAAACTTGAACTTGTGCTTGTATGTCCAGTCTGGCCTCTGAGTGAATTTGAAAGCAGAAATCCGCCTTATAAAAGTCCTAAAATGAAGGAGTCTTTGAGGCGAGGATATTTGCCCGGTTATCATTTGTTAAATAAATGTGAAATAGATGGATTTAACAAAGAGTTCTTAGTCGTTGATTTTCGTAGTGTTTATAGTGTTCCTTTTGACTTTCTCATGGAATTAGCAAAAAAGAGAGGCAAAAGACTACGTTTACTTCCACCATATAGAGAGCATTTATCCCAAGCTTTTGCGAGATTCTTTATGAGAGTAGGGTTACCTGTAGATATACCAACATTTAGGTGAATCTAATGAAAAACGCCACTTCATATAACAAG
>JAGGZO010000081.1 GCA_021161995.1 Candidatus Aenigmatarchaeota archaeon | reverse complement strand
TTATTACTATTTAGATACACTAAAAACTAATTAATCAATTTAACTATATCAACTAAGTTAATGGTATGGTCAGATTGAAATTTCTTGGTGGGATTGGAGAAGTTGGTAAAAGCGCTATTTTAGTAGACAATGGAGTTGATAGATTCATTATGGACTATGGCATAAAAATAAGAACAAACCCACTAGAATTCCCAAAACAAATAAAACAAAAGATAGATTATGCATTCATAACACATGCTCATTTAGATCATTCTGGAGCTGTGCCACTACTTAAAAAAAGAAATTCTCATGTTAGAATCTATTCAACACCTGTAACGAAAAGTCTTACTAGGTTACTACTAGAGGACAATCTCAAGGTTGCTAAACGAGAGCAAATAACCATCCCCTATGATGAAAACTACACAAAACAAGCTTTGAAGTCATTTAAGAAAATAAACTATAGACAAGAAGTAGAATTGAAGGATTCAATCGTAACTCTTTACGACGCTGGTCATATACCAGGTTCATCGATGATAACAGTTGATACAAATGGTAAAAGAATTTTGTACACCGGGGATTTCAAGTTGAAACCAACAAACCTCATGTTTGGTTGTGATACAGATATAGATGATGTGGATATACTTATAACTGAATCAACATATTCAGATAGAGAGCACCCAAACAGGAAAAAATTAGAATTGGAGTTAGTAGATACAATAAAGGAAACTATAGAGAATGGTGGGATAGCATTGATAGCTGCATTTGCAGTAGGTAGAACACAAGAAATACTAACAATTTTAGAGAAATACAAGCTCTTAACATATCCAACATATCTAGATGGTATGGGAATAAAAGCAACTAACATAATAAAGGAGAATCTTCATTTGATAAGAAAAAGAGAAGAGTTCAAAAGAGCAGTGAGAAAGATTAAGAAAGTAAAAAACGTCAGAGAAAGATCAAACATCATCAAAAAACCTGGAATAATAATCTCTGGAGCTGGTATGCTTGACGGTGGCCCAATGGTGTGGTACATGAAGAGACTTGCAAAAAACAAAAAGAATACTCTTATACTTACAGGTTATCAAGTAGAAGGTAGTGCTGGTAGAATGCTACTAGAAACTGGTCACTATATGGTAGAAGACTTTGATATAAAACCAAAAATGAACATAGTTTATTTTGATTTCTCAGCTCATGCAGGTAGAAGCGAGTTACTAGAGTTCATAGACATAATAAATCCACAGAAAATTTTTGTGGTGCATGGTGAACACACAAAAGAGTTTGCAGAAGAGCTAAACCAGCTTGGGTATGACGCCATAGCACCGGATGAAAAACACGATGACTTCAAAGTTTAATAATTTATCAAACTAACACTAACTCTATGATAGATGCACATTGTCACATTTCGATACCAAAATTCAACAACGAATCGAATCCATTACTAAACTTAATACCGGATTTTAAAAAAGAATTAGAATTTGTAATCGATTCTGCAGCTAGTCCAATAGACGCAAAAATATCATTAGACCTAACTGAAAAACACAAAGGATTCATTTTTTCTACTCTCGGTTTGCATCCAGTAGATGCTTTAGAGTTGAACGATAAAAAAATTGAAAACTACATAGAGTTCATAAAAGAAAACAAAGATAAGATAATCGGAATAGGAGAAGTTGGTCTAGATTATCATTATCACAAACAAGACGCTGAGATAAAAAGATCGAAGGAAATATTTCTGCAATTCATAGAACTAGCAAAAGAGTTTAACCTGCCATTAGTTTTGCATTTAAGAAAGGCAGAAGAGGATGGATTTAAAATGGTCGTAGATAACGATGTGAAAAAAGTTATGTTTCACTTTTTCTCAGGTAAAAAAGATCTAGCAATGGAAATCGTCAATGAAGGATATTATATAAGCATTCCGGTAATAATGCTAAAAAGTAAAACAATGAAAAAAGTTGTTAAAGCAATTCCACTAGAAAATTTACTAACAGAAACAGATTCTCCTTGGGCTTCGCCGTTTGATGAGCCATTCAACAAACCAACCAACATAAAATATGAAATAGAAAAAATTTCAGAACTAAAGAATCTGGACAAGGAAATAGTAGAAAAGCAAATAACTGAAAATGCTAAAAAACTATTTGGTATGAACTTCTAATATATCACCATCTTTCAGAACATAATCCAATCCAACTTTCCTGCCACTAAATTTGCTGTTATCATATATTCTTGCAAACTCAAAAGTCTCAAGCATTTCTTCATTTATTCTTTCAATGGCATCTTTCACTGTAGATCCTTTTTTCAATATTATTGCTTTTTTCTCAACAGGTTTACCTGGAGGTTTAGTGAATATCCTTATTATCCCGGTTCTTTTTATTATTTTTCTCAGTAATTCTTTTCGATGTTCCTCATTAGAAAAATCTAATGTTAAAATACCATCAACTTTTTCAGAAGAATTAACAACAAGAAGATAGTTTTTTCTATCTAAATTGAACTCTTTTATTTTTTCCTTTATTTTTTCAACATCTTCCTTATTTCTAACAATCAGCAATAGTAAATCAGAATTATGTGCAATACTCAAATGCTCTCTAACAAAAAAAGATGGTATCTCAACTAACTGGATTTGAGCACCCTCAAAGAAAACCACACCAGTTTTAGGTTCGACAGTTGAATATGGTATATCATTAACTTCAACATTCGCGTTTGTTAATGATTTTAACAGCAAACTTTTCCCGGAGTTTGGAAAACCTATCAGTGAAACAAGAATATCTCCTGTCTTTTCAATTGCATATCTTGGCCTAGAACCCTTTCTCATCGATTTTCTTCGCTCAAGTTCTTTTTGATACTTTGCTAACCTTCTCCTCAAATCAGCAAGAACGTTCTCGGTTCCCTTATGCTTAGGTGTAATACCAATAAGTTTCTTTATCAGCTCTATTTTTTCCTCTAAACTTTTCGCCTCCTTTATTTTTTCATTCAAAATGTACCATTCCGCTGGTAAATTTGCTGGCATTCATCATAATATTCGAAGAAATCAATTAAACGTTTACTCTAGAGAATACTCCTTTTTTAAGCTTTTCCATCAATATATTTTTGATAGCGTGACTGGTGGTGGTTTTCTTCTCCACTGACGGAGAAAAGGTTTTTTCTAGTCTGATTTCTGGTGAGTAAAATGGAAGAGAGCAAAGAATATGCATGGTTAAGAGAAATAGAAAGAAAATGGCAGAAAAAATGGGAAGAAGCAAAAGTCTTTGAAACAGACCCAGTAGAAAACAAACCAAAGTTCTTCATAACTTTCCCGTATCCTTATGTAAACGGTGCTCCACACTTAGGACACACGTTCAGTTCAATGAGGGTTGACTCGTATGCAAGATTCAAAAGACTACTAGGTTTTAATGTATTATTTCCACAAGGATTTCATGCGACAGGAGAGCCTATTTTAGGCGTACAAGAAAGATTAAACAAAGGTGATGAAATTCAAATAAAAACGATGAAACTATACGGAGCAACAGATGAAGACATAGAGAGATTTAAGAAAGATGTTAAATACATCGTAGAATTCTGGATAAATAGGTGGATAAATGACTTAAAATTGGCTGGCTTTAGCATAGACTGGAGAAGAACTTTTGTAACAGCTATAGACGATCATTATCATAGATTTGTAACCTGGCAATACAAAAAATTAAAAGAAAAGGACTACATAAAACAAGGTAGGCATCCGGTTATCTGGTGTCCTCATTGTCAATCTCCTACAGGTGATCATGATAGATTAAAAGGTGAAGGTGAAACTCCAGTAGAGTTTTCCATAATAAAGTTTAGATTTAATGACAGTACAGTATTTCCTGTAGCCACATTAAGACCAGAAACCATTGTCGGCGTAACTAATGCATGGATAAACCCAAACGGTAAGTATGTATTAGCTGAAGTTGATGGTGAAAAATGGGTTGTTAGCGAAGATGCGATAAAGAAGTTGGAAGATCAGTTAAAAATCGTTCATGTGATAAAGGAAGTAGATCCAAAAAGTTTAATCGGTAAGAAAGTTCATGTACCATTAATAGAGAAAGATGTTCCTATTTTGCCTTCAGAAATTGTTGATACAGATTTTGGTACAGGTTGTGTGATGAGTGTTCCTGGTCATGCGCCATACGACTACATAGCTTTCATCGAAACTAAAAAAGATCCTGAATTATCAAAATATCTAGAAGGTATCGAACCAATATCCATAATAAAATTAGACGGCTATTCAGACTTACCGGCAAAAGATGCAATAGAAAAGTATGGAATAAAATCATCTAGCGAAGATGAAAAATTAGAAGATGCTACGAATGAGATATACAAGAAAGAATTCCATGTAGGCGTAATGAAAGATAATGTGCTATTCTTAGCTGGTTTAAAGGTTTCTGATGCCAAAGAAAAAGTAAAAGAATTATTGCAAGAAAAGAAAGCGCACGATACGATGTGGGAAACCAGTGGAGTTGTAATCTGTAGATGTACGACAAAATGTCATGTGAAAATTTTAGAGAACCAATGGTTTATAGATTATTCAAACCTAGAATGGAAAGCTAAAGTGAAAAAATGGATGAAAAAAATGAAGTTCTATCCAGAAGAAATAAGAAAATTATTCTTCGACACTGTTGACTGGTTAAAGGAAAAAGCTTGCACAAGGAAGACTGGTTTAGGTACAAGATTTCCATTTGATAAGGAATGGATAATAGAACCATTGAGTGATTCAACAATCTACATGTCTTACTACATAATACAAAAATACATAGCCAAACATGGAATAAAAGCAGAGCAAATGACTGATGAATTTTTCGATTACGTACTATTAGGGAAGGGTGGTGTTAAAGAGGTTGTCAGCAAAACAGGTTTGGATGAAAGCATATTAAAGGAAATGAGAAATGAATTTGAATATTTCTATCCAGTAGATTTAAGAGGATCTGGTAAAGACTTAGTCCAACACCATTTAACATTCTTCATATATCATCACTTAGCTATATGGGACAACGAGAAATATTGGCCAAGGGCTATAGCAGTTAATGGTTTTGTGAATGTTGCAGGAGAAAAGATGAGTAAATCAAAAGGAAACATAATTCCATTAAGAGATTTGGTTACTAAAAAGTTCTCTGCTGACTTAGTTAGAATAAACATCGTAACATCAGCAGAAGATCTAGATGATGCTGACTGGAGAGATGAGAACGTAAATTCATTTTACTCGAGAATGCTAAACATATACCAGATAACAAAGAAGGTAGCAGAAGATGTGCCGAAAGGAGAAAAAACAAAAATAGATGATGTTATCGTAAACAGGTTAAAGAAAATATATCATGATTGGTTAGAACATACAGAAGCGTTGAGATTTAGAAGCGCGGCTCAAAGGTCATTTTTCGAACTATATTCGACAATCTCAAGATACATAGAATACAAAGGCGGTATCGAGAATGCAAACAAAGAAACGTTAAAGATGTTAATAGAGTATTTTGCGAAAATGAACTCTCCATTAATACCGCACTTCACAGAAGAAATATGGTCTATGCTAGGTAATAAGCCATTTGTTTTCAGTGAACCAATAAAGAATCTTGGTAATGTGGATAAGAAAACAATGATGCTAGAAAAGATGATTGATGATCTACTATCTGATGTAAGAAAACTGATAGATTTGAGTAGAAAGAACACCAAGATTTATCTATATGCATTTGATGATGAAGACAAAAAAATACTGGAAGAAATACAAAAATACTTAGCAAGAACCTTTGGTTTCAAAGAAGTAAAGATCTATCATAAAGACAATAAAAATGCTATCGACCCTATGAACAAAAGACAAAAAGCCAAGAAGTTTAAACCTGCGATCTATCTAGAGTAGAAATCATGAACAAAATAAAAGCAAAATTGAACATGAAAACAAACAATGCTAAAAAAAT
>JAGGZO010000039.1 GCA_021161995.1 Candidatus Aenigmatarchaeota archaeon | reverse complement strand
GTTCTCCGGTTGTGTAAACAAAATCAGAAATTTTTATTGGAGCTAAAACTTCTACAAATTTGGCTCCTTTTTGGATTATCGTATTTTTAATGGATTGAGGAAATGAACTCGGGATAAAGACAGTAACATTATTGTTTCTCTCTAAAAAACCTTCCAGTCCTCCTGTGTGGTCGCTATGAATATGAGAAATAACTACTTTCTTGATTGATAAAGGATCAATACCCAATTTTTCCATGTTTGAAAGCAAAATTTCTGAGTCTCCTCCGGTATCAAAAAGTATCAGCTCATTAGGAGTTTTTATTACAGTGGCAAAGCCCCATGCAGTCTTAAGTTCTGGATTTACTTGATAGTTATCATAGACAGAAATCAAAGTTATCTCAGGTTTTTCCTCTTCTCTTGACTCAATAGAGATATTCGGCAAAATTTTCATTTTTGGCTGTTTCGGTTTTGTTTTTTCAGTTCGAGCCGAAAACCAAATTACTATTCCTGCTAAAATTGAGATTCCGATCAAAGTTAAGATTCTGAGATTCACTTTATTCAACCTCAATAAATTTAACCTCCTTTTTTCCAAAACACCATCTCAACTTATCAACCATTTTATCAACTCCTCACTTCCTTGGACGATTAAATGCTTTTTTGTAATCTCCTTTTTTAACGCTTCGTTTATTTCTCTTAAAGACCTTACATTTATAACATGGAATTTCAGATTAAGTCTTTTCTCAAGTAGTTTAATTTTTTCTATGTTAAATTTCCCAACAACAAGCAGATCTACATCTCTTGCCTTCTTCACTGAATCAACAGCTGAACCGAAAACAAGGATTGGGTTATTGAATGAATGCAAGCACTCTACTATTTCCTTCAAAACCAATTCTTCTCTACATCTTCTAATAAGTTTTTCCTTCTCTAGTATCGTTAAGTAATCTATAAACAAAGGGATTCTCCTTAGTTTGTAGAATGTCTGTCTTCCTTTTTTCTCCTTTTTCACCAAGCCTATTTTTTCGAATATTGCGAGTTGTTTTCTTACAGTTGTGTGCGCTTTTTTAAGTTCTTTTGATATTTTTGCCAAATGTTTTGCTTCAGAGTATAGTAATGGTTCTAAAGTTGACCATATTGAAACTTTTTTGACCATATTGTTATTTTTGTAACGATTATTTATAAGCTTTTGGTTTAGACTTAAGAATTACCACTTGAGTGAGATGGTGGTTTATCTTCGACAGTAAAAGTAGAGTGCAAGCTATCAAATGTAAATTAATATATCTCATTACATCATTCTCTTTAGGTGAACCGTTTATCCACCATTATATTCTCATAGTGAAACGAGAACTAGGAAAGCGAATCTTTCCGAAGAGTTTTCCCCGAGCGTTTTTAGACTAAGGAAGTGCTCGCTTATCATTTCTCATCTTATATGAATAAACATATACCAATAAATACCCGCACCAATCAACAAACCAACTATTACACAGAGACTAACTGCAAGTGTAAGTTTAGAAGTTGTTGTATTTATTCCTTTGCGTCTGTCAACTAAATATTTGATTATGCCTGCAATTGAAGTACCAACTGCCATAGTGAAAATAAACACGGGAAAATTTTTTCCTTCAGTTTTTCCAAAATAGTGTGCAGTTATTATAATGCCTGTAACAATGCCTCCTAAAATACCACCAACCAAAACTATAATTTGTTTCCAGTTTTTAGTTTCCATCTTCATCATAAGTTTAGTATCAAATCTATCTATTTATGATGTTTGTTTCTGAAGCTGGCATCTCTAAACAATAAAATTCTTCTAGCGAGAGGGTAAATTGAATATAACCACTACTATACGCTCCCGATAACGAAAGTTGCAAAGCAATCCGAAGAGTCGGCAAAGGAATGCTATAGACTTATTTTCTTTTACGTTTTGTATACCAGTTGATGAAAATTGTCCAATACATGAACAGCAATGCGACAATACTAATCCAGTATGGTTTTTCAAAAACTGGTTTTAGTAGCGTATTGAGATATGCTATTACACTTATTGTTACTATTACTGAAAGCACAGCAATGATTTTTCGCAGTTTATCCTTCTCCATTTTGTTACCTCCTTTCATAGATTAATTATTATCTATTTTAAGATTGTCAGAAGGATATAAACCAACATGATGTATTTTTATGTTCTGTAGGACCTTTCCAATCAATTGATATTCACCCCAATTTCGGAAACAGTATCGGGGAATCCTTTATAGTAAATGTTTTTTTCTGGTATTCTAGTAATGGTGTTAGATCTACTCCTATTGATTCTAAAATTTTTCTGCTTATTTCTGGCATGACTGGATATAAAACAAGTGCTCCTATCTCTATACTGGCTAAACTATTGTAAACAGCGTTCTTATCATTTGTCTTCCAGGGTTCTTTTTCTGTAAAGTATCTGTTTATAGTTTTAAAGATAGATAGCGCAGCTACTGTGTATTGTGATGGAACAAACTTTTCTATTGATGTTTTTGCTTTATCTATGTGATTTTTCAATTCATTCATCAAATCTTCGTCTAGCTCGCCATCTATAGTTGGGTAGTTTTTCTTAGCAAACAACGTAACTCTTCTGACTAAATTACCTATCTCATTACTCAACTCGTTTTTGTAAACTTCCTTAAGTTCGTTCCACGAAAAGTTACCGTCTTTATCCACAGGTCCATTTTTTAGTAAATAGTATCTAACAACATCTGGATGATACCTTAGCAAATCATCATAGTAAATAACATTACCCAGAGATTTGCCCATTTTTACCCCCTCAACTGTCCAGAAACCATGAACCAAAATTTTCTTTGGGTGTTTTATTCCAGCTGCTAATAACATAGCTGGCCAAACAACAGCATGGAACCAGAGGATATCCTTCCCGATGATGTGAATGGCTGGCCAGAATTTATTGAATTTTCCCATGTCATGTGGATACCCTATACCACTTATGTAATTTACTAGAGCATCAAACCAAACATAAACAGTAAATCTTTTATCAACTGGGAATTCTATACCCCATGGGACTCTATCTTTAGTTCTTGTCATTGATATATCTTGCAAATTTTGTAATCTAGCCAACAAACCTTTAGCGTATTTTTCGGGTTGAACTAAACCGTTGTTTATTAGTTTCAGTATTTCATTCTTGAATGTGGAAAGCTTAAAGAAATGTGTCTCTTCTTCCATAAACTCAACGGGTTTTCTATGAATAGGACAAAGATACTTGTCTCCTTCTTTTATCAATTCCTCTTCATCATAATAAGTTTCACAACTAACACAATACCATCCAGAATATTTCCCTGGATATATGTAACCGTTTTCGTAAATTCTCTCTACAACATACTTCACAGTTTCCTCATGATCTGGATCCGTAGTTCTGATGAATCTATCATACTCTATGTTCAGTTTAGACCATGCATCTTTGAAATATTGAGACATTTCATCAACGTATTCCTTAGGTTGTTTACCTGCTTTTTGCGCAGCTCTATACAGTTTCAAACCATGTTCGTCCGTTCCAGTTAAAAAGAATGTTTCCCTTCCTAGCAATCGATTGAACCTAGCGAGGAAGTCTGCTAGTAGTGTTGTATACACAGAACCTATGTGAGGCTTACCGTTTGGATAGTATATTGGCGTGGTTACGAAAAAAGTTTTTTCTCTTAGTGTCTCACCCCCTATTAATTTCATAAAAAAGTTAATTTTAAAAAACATTTTTTTAAACACTTAGCTTGATAAAATCCGGATGTAGCATCCTAGCGAGTTTATTTGCATTCGATACTTTTAGCATCAATTGCAAAAATCTACTCCTTTTTATCAGTTTGAACACCTCTTTGGACAAATAACCAAACACAATTCCCTTATCTAACAATACTCTAACGATTTTTTCGTATTCTGATAATGGTAGAATATCCTCTGTTTCCACGGCCTTCTTGATAAACCTACTGGCAACAAATGAAGAAATGATTCCATAAGAAATACCACCCATACTAAAAGGTTTTAATAACCCAGCAGCCTCGCCAACAACCATAACATTATTCTCAACAAGTTTAACTCTACCGATTTTTATCATGTCTGCATATTCTTCTATTTTCTTTCCTTTTATTGATGAAACCAAACTAGAAAATCTTTTGTTAACAATTCTGTCCATATAGCCAATTTTTATTTTTTTATCGTAGTAGATTCTCCAAAGAAAATGTTCTTTTGAATATTCATCAGAGAAAAACATCTGGATCCTCTTTTCTTGCTTTGTCTTTGTTCTAAAAATCGCTTCTTGTGCAACTATATACCTAACGTTTTTATCCAAGCCAAAAGTTCTAGTAACGATAGAATACGTTCCATCTGCACCAACGAGAATATCATACTTTATTCTTTTACCATCATCTAAAACGACAAAGTTTTTTTCTGGATCTATACCAACAGCTTTTTTTCCGAGTAAGAGTTTAGGTTTCTTAACTAGCATTTTTGTTTGATTAAAGATCTCTTGATCTAGCTTATCTCTTTTTAGCATATACATTTTCGATTTTTTTGATGAAAACTTTACGCTAAACTTGTCAAAAATAAATTCGCTTTCATCAAAAACTTCTTCCACAACCTCATCTTTTATTTCTGGAAAAAATCTGAAAGTAGTATTACTTATCAAACCAGTATCTCTTATCGGTAACCCAAGCTTTTTCTTTGAATCTATCACAAGAGCTTCAATACCATGCTTGCACAAAAAATATTGCAAAGATAGTCCAGAAACACCAGCACCTATTATTATTACTCTCATCTTCCGAAATTCCTCTGTATTGAGTTAAACCATCTTATGGCTTTCATCAAATCTTTTTTAGTAAATTCTGGCCAATACTTCTTTGTTACGTAGAATTCTGCGTATCTTGCTTGTAACAGCATGAAATCAGATAATCTAGAGTAACCACCTGTTCTTATTATCAGGTCTAAATCATCTGGAACAAACAAATATTCTTTTAGTTTGTTTTCATCCAACTTTCTAATCTTTATTCTATCTTCCTTAACATGTTTAGCTATCTTTTTAATAGCTTGTAGCAACTCATAAGTTCCGCTATACCCAATCAAAAAGTTCAAAACCCTTTTTTGATGTTTAGCAGTCTTTCTCATTATTTTATTCATTAATCTAACTAAAGGTTTAGGTAGTATTCTGTATTTACCCAAAAACCTTACTCTCACTTCATATCTTTCTATTACGTCATCGAACTCTCCTCGTTCCCATCTTTCCAGAAATTCTTTAAGAATTCTAAAAAGCTCCCTCAACTCATCTTTTGGCCTTTTTATAGCATTGTCCGTAGAAAGCGTGTATATAGACAGCTTTTCGACTCCTAGTTCAGCACAAGCCCTTATTATTTCCTCAACCCGTTTTGCACCTTCTCTATGGCCTTCCCATGGCTTTAGGCCTTTAGATCTTGCCCATCTTCTGTTGCCGTCTGGTATTATACCTATATGCTTTGGTATAATCAAATTTTGCATATAGTTTTTATCAGAAATAACGTTTTTAAAATCTCTGAAAATATGAATAGGTATGGAGAAAATACTCAAAACAAGCAAAAGTAACTTCGAAAAAGTGAAAGAAAAGCTACTTAAAGACGAACAAGTCTCTAGGATTAGCATTAATTTTAGAGAAGGCACAATAGTAGGAGAAGATGATGCATATTTTGTTTATTTACAAGGACCAGAAGAAACCGTTAAGAAAGCAGTTGATTTAGTAAAGGATTTAACTGAAGAATTATCGGAAGAAAAAGAGAGAGAAGTACTACAAAAATTAAAAGAAGAAGAAAACCAAGCAATCGAAGGCTTCGGTAACCTATTTTAAGTTTTTTCCATGATTTATTTTTTGATGAAAGCGCCGGTAGTCTAGCCTGGAAGGACACAGCCCTGCCACGGCTGGGGCCCGGGTTCAAATCCCGGCCGGCGCATAGAGCTATATGCTTTTATTATAGTAAACAACTTCATCAAAAGCAAATATTCGGTTTTAGTTATGTAGGACAATCGGGTCTAATATAAAATAAAAAAAGAGTTAATGACTTTCTTCGTATTTCTTTATTGCCTTCTTTACGTATTCTATAGCTTCTTCTCTATTCTTCCATTCCTTTACTTTAACCCACTTTCCTGGTTCTAAATCCTTGTAATGCTCGAAAAAGTGTTTTATCTCATTCTTTTTAGCCTCTGGTACATCATCTATATCTTTTATCTTAGCAAACCTGGAGTCTAACTTTTCTACAGGAACAGCTAGTAGTTTTTCGTCTTGACCTTTTTCATCCTCCATTATTAACAAACCGACAGGTCTCACTTTCACTACAACTCCTGGATGTAAAGGCCATGTTGTCAATACTAAACAATCTAAAGGATCACCATCATCGCACAGTGTTTTTGGTACAAAACCGTAATCTGCTGGGTAGTGCATGCTGGTGAACAGTACTCTATCCAAGAATATCGCACCGCTTTCTTTATCTAGCTCATATTTATTCTGAGAGCCCTTTGGTACCTCTATCACTACATAAAGCTCTTCTGGTACTTTGCCTTCCGGACCAGCCGGTATTTTTTCTATGTTCATCTAGATCACCTATATTCATTTTTAACCTGAAAAACATAAAGATTATTTAGGGGTAACCATGATACTGGGAAGGAAGATTTCTAAAGACGATAAGAAGAAACCACTCGAAATTCATGAAGAAGAGAAAGTAGAGGAAACTAAGCAAAACGAAGAAGAGAAAAATGAACAAGCTGAAACAAAAGAAGAAGAGTTAAGAGAAGAACATCCTGAAGTAGAAGAAAATGAACAAGAAATCGATGAAAAAAACCCACCAATATTCATAAAAATTGATAAATATAGGGAAATCTTGGCATCACTTACAGAAATGAAATTACTGGTCCATAAAATAATAAGCAACATATCACTCATCCAAAAGATCGAAGAAATCGAGATAAAGGCATATGAAAATTCTAGAACATTCTTTGAAGAATTGAACAAAAAGCTCGATGAGCTTAGTGCATATTTCATGGCTAATTCTTCAGAGATGAAAAAAATCCCAGAAATGGAAGAGTTAAAGAAGCTAGAAGAAGAAATAGAAAAACTGAAGAAATCGTTGGAAGACTAAAATCTTTATTTTTATTTATCTGTCTAACCTATTTTTTGATGAAAGCGGGGGTCGCCTAGCCTGGTCAATGGCGGCAGGCTCAAGTAGCAGGTTTGCTTGAGCACCGATCATGATGAGGAGAAACCTGCTGGGGTAGTCCCTTCGTGGGTTCAAATCCCACCCCCCGCATCCTTATATAAATTCTAAAGCGGGTAGAATGTTTATGCTAACTGATGTTGAAACATTAACAACCATATTTGTCTTTTCTCTGATAGCTATCCTTCTTATAAAAGATAGGAAAAAAATTGAAAGACAAGGAATACTGTTCATCAGAAGAAGTAGCTTTGCTAAAGATTTTATAGAAAGTTTTGGTAAGAAGCACTCAGGAATTATAAACAAGTTAGCAATAATTGCAGTAGTTATATCGTTCATTCTGATGTTTGTTGGTATAAAGTATCTAGTTACAATGGCTATGAAAAACATACTCAGGCCAGTAGGTTATACACCAACACCTTCTGTTGGTTTAGTTCTACCAACTTTTTCTCCTATTTGTAAACCTCCTTATGTAATTTGTGTCCCACCATTATACTGGTTGATAGTTATTTTGGTTGTTGTTAGCTTTCATGAATCCATGCATGGTTTTATTGCAGCAGCGAGCAAAATAAAAATAAAATCAGTTGGTTATGCATTCTTAGCAATCCTACCAGCAGCTTTTGTTGAGCCTGATGAAAAAAAATTCAAAAAAGTTAGCGAATTCACAAAGCTAAAAGTCTACGCCGGTGGGTCATTCGGTAATATAATTTCAGCATTGTTATTCTTCTTGTTACTCATAGCCATTGGAAAAGCTTTCACCATATTTTTTGAACCGGTTGGAGTTGCCTTTGATGTAATAAACGGAACACCTGCATACTATGCAAGTTTGACTGGTTACTTAATCTCGATAAACAACGCCTCAACAAAGACCGTTGATGATTTTATAGCATTCATGAACACAACGAAGCCAAATCAGACAATATCCATTTTAACAAGTGATGGCATGTTTAATCTGACATTAGCAGAACATCCAGATAAACACGGTAAGGGGTTTATAGGGATAACCAACTTTAGAGAAGTTTATTCATTAAAGAATGATTATCAATACTTGAAAAAACATGAAAAACATATGATTGGCGCATTTTCATGGTTGTACGGACTGCTCAACTGGATATTTTTCATCAACATAGCTGTAGCTATATTCAACATGTTGCCCGTTAAACCTTTAGATGGGGGTCTGATGATAGAATCTCTACTAAAAATTCTGAAAATCAAAAACGCAGAAAAAATAAGCAACTGGATAAGTTATCTTGTGTTGATAACTCTCTTAGTAAGTGTATTTTCTCCTATTTTTTAGTTTCCCATCTTCTTTCAACTTTTCTTATTTCTAGATTCCTAAGCGGATAAACTTTTTTCACTTCCTCCATTAGTAAATTCTTTAGTTCATCACCGATTATGCTCTTCTTGATAAATTCTGCTAGAGTTACTTTGGAAACGTAATCCTCTATGACTTGCCACATTATCTTTCTTACCTTTGTTTTTTGTATGCCAGTAATTCCTTTGTATGTAACGGCAACAACTTTTACTCTCAGTTTAACCCCATCTTTTGTTACAGCATCTTTGATAACATCCATCCTCTTTATTCTTCTATGAATCATTCTGCTTATATATTCCCTAAGGCATTCAGAGCTATCGAATTCGGTAACAGTTTTTCCATTCTTAACATCAACTATTCTGAAGTATATTTTGATATAGTATTTGCTAAAGTTGTTTGTCAAATCAGCAAGATTAACATAGAATTTTCTGTTTATTAAATGCTGCGGGTCAACAACCATCGTATTTGTTATTTCTTTATTCCTAAACTCTTTAGATGCAGTAAGTGTAATCCCAACTAGTTCTTTCTTCTTCGGTTTTTTGCTAATTCTTCTTCTCTTTCTAGCCATTCATCATCACCTACTTAATTTCTGCACCAGTATCTTGGCCTTTTCAGGATCATACTTCCAATTCTTTGGTAACACACCTTCTCTGATGTAGTATTTTGCCAGTCTTCTTATCTTAGATTCCATGTTTTGCAAACCTCTCCTAGAATGCAAATCTTTCTTATGTTTTTCCAAATGCTCTCTCAGTTTAACAGCTCTTTTCATCAAATTCAATAAATCTTCCGGTATCTCTGGGTATAATCCCTTTTCCTTAAGTATTTGTGATATCTTCTTGTTTGTTATAGCCTTAACATCTGGTATACCATACTGGTCTCTTAATATTAAACCTATAGCTGCACTGGAATGGCCTTCTTTAGCTAGTTTTACTATTAAATCCTGTACTTCTTTCTTTGAGTATTTTACCCATTTTGGTACTATTTTTACCGGTGGCCTCTTGCTTCCTGAACGACCTTTTGCTCTTGAATGCATTCTCGCCATTCAAATCACTCCTTTATGAAGAGTACAATAACAAGAATTATTGTTGATAAAAATATTATAAAGCTTCCACCCATAGCTAAGCCAGCAGACAACCTACCATTATTGAAAGAGGAAATTCCTATACCTAGAGATAATAAAACTACACCTAAAAATAACGCTGTTATTACTATATTCTCTGCAATGTCTAGTTTGCTACCTTCCGTGTAGAATCCTTTAATTCTTTCAAATATGCTTATCTGCTTGTGTACCTTCCTCGTTTTTTTATTTCTTCTAGCCTTTCTAATACTCTCACCCCTTCTTTATAATTTCTCTTATAAGAAAATATAAATGATTTCCAGAATAACTCAAACACGTCAAAATGTGTAGATTTTAATGCATAGTACAATACTAATAAATCTTCTGCTTTCTCCTCTATCTTCCATGAATGCTTTGCTAAGCCAAAATCTATTAGATAAAGTTTGTTGTCTTTCAAAATCATGTTAGAGGTTGTTATGTCGCCATGAATAAGGTTGTTTTCATGCAGTCTAGCTATTATCTTTCCTAGCTTTCTAGCGATTTTCTTTATAGTATTAACATCGTTAGATTTAAGCAGAAACTCCTTTAGCGTAACACCATCAATAAACTCCATTTCAATTTCTCCTTCTTCTTCGTTCACTCTCAGAACTCTAGGTGTGTTAATTCCTAGTCTCCTGATTTTTTCGATTATCCTTGCCTCAGACCTAGTTCTCAATCTTATGAACTTTTTATCTATCTCTGGTAGTCTATATTTTTTACTAATTCTTTTTTTAAGTACCGTACATTTCTTTTCAAACAATATTATCTTTGATTCCGCGCCCTGTTTTATTACTTTCATTTTTTGGACTCCTTGTCAGCATCTCTTATACCTTCTTCTGTTATTGCAAAAAGAACTTCTCTCTCTGGTAGGTTTGGTGCATCAACTAATCTAGCAATCCTCAAATTCCTCTTGCTTTTTCTCAAGTATATTCTATAAGTTGCCATATGAGCCAAAACATGCCCACCAACAGGCTGAGTAGGATCTCCAAACAATATATCTGGCCTAGCCATGACTTGATTTGTTATATAAACTGCTAGATTGTAGGCGTCGGCTAATCTTTGTAAAGTATGAAGATGTTTGTTAAGCTTTTGTTGCCTTTCTGCCAGTTCTCCCCTACCAACAAAATCAGCTCTAAAATGACTAGTTAAAGAGTCTACAACAATCAAACCGATGTTTTTCTCTTCTATTATTTCATGAGCTCTTTCAACAAGATATATTTGATGCTCTGCATTGTAAGCTCTAGCAACATAAATGTTTTTTAATACTTCATTAGGGTCCAAACCATGTGCTTTGGCTATTAAAACTATTCTATCTGGTGAGAATGTGTTCTCCGTATCTATGAACAAACATGGTCTTCCTAGACCACCTTTTTCTGGTGGAAGTTGAACATTAACTGATAGTTGAAAACCTAATTGAGATTTACCGCTACCAAACTGACCAAAAGCTTCTGTTATGGCTTGGGTTTCAACACCTCCGCCTAATAATTCATCTAAATTCTTAGAACCTGTGGTTATTCTTTGTGCTTTTAACTTCCTTTCATATATTTTATCTGCTGTCTCAAAACCGATACCTAGGAGGTCTCTAGCTGCCTTTATCACCTTCATGGCAACTCCTTCACCTATATCCAAAATCTTTGCCAGTTCAGCAGGTGATGAAACGGCTAGCACCATTGGGTCGGAAATACCAACATCCCTGAGTTTCTGAGCGAGTTTTGGTCCTATCCCAGGAACATCTTCTATTTTTACATCTTTTTTTGTCATGATTTTACCTCGATATCCTTTATCAATTGTTCAATTTCATTTTGTAAATTTAAATCTTCAATCTCATTGGCAATCATTTCCAATCTACCAAAAAGCTTATTTATTTTCACCCTACCTCTAACAGTTATCGTTCTACCAAGAAGTCTGTTTTTTAGCTCATCGTATATTTTATCATTATTTATTAAAGATTCAACCTGGTTTTCGTCTATATCAATAAGCTTTTTTGCATTTTCTCTAAAGAAAACTATTCTTATGGTATCCGTATTATCATCCAACTCAACAGAAATAACGAGAGATTTTATTGGGATAACTTCTCCATGGACATCACAAACATATTTACCATCTTTCTCTGAAACTGATGAAAAACAAATCGGACAGGAATAAAAAATGTACTTGCCTCTATAAACATGGACTATTGTACCACTAAACTCAAACATCCCTGGCCTAGCTTCAGCTATAGGAATTCTTTCATGTATCCTCCTGTTAGAGAACTGACGCTCCAATTCATCAACAGTTGGTAAATCTTCTTCGTTGTCATCAATTTTTATAGAAGAGTATTTAGAAACGACTAGGTCAATTCCACCAAAAACATTTTCTCGGGTATTGCATGAATAAACTTTTATAACATCACCAGCGTTTATTTCATTGCTCTCTACAACAGAAGCTTGTTTATCCCAGAATATCAGTCTACCAAAACCAGTACCATCACCTATTATAACAGTTGCTATTCTACCAACGCTCCCATCTTTTCTTTTAAATTCTTTTGGTGGATAAACCCTGAAGACTCTACCTTTAACTGAAACATTTTTCATTCCACCAACTAATTCTGATAAAGGTATGAACTTAGTGAATTCATCTACAGAAACACCATATTCTCTTGCAACTAACTTAGCTGCACCTTCCTTAGAAATCAAACCAGCAAATTCCTTCTCTTTTTCTTCTATTTCCTTAAGAATTTCCTCTTTACTCTTACCAAACTTCTCAGAAATTAATGAAATAATATGCTCAACAAAATCCATGATATAATACTACCGCTTACCTTTTTATTGTAGTTTCTTTCCAATTTTCTCAAATGATTCAAGTGTCTTTCTTATTTTGTCATATCTGTCTAAAACTTTTTGTACCAACTTTTTTGACTCAGTAACTTCAGGTGCATCAATAGCCTTCTTTAGCAAAATAACACTACCAACAGCGCTTATATCACTCATAGAAACAAAGTATCTTTCTCCACCGCTTTGTATAACTATCACATCTTCATCAAAAGTTGAAATAATTTCTTCCTCCTCTGGTTTATACCTAACACCAAGCAGAGAAACCTTTGTATTCAACATATGTTTTATTAAATCTACGACGACGCCCTTTCTTGTTGCATCAGCGTCTATTACTTCCTTGCCAATGTAGTTTTCTGATTCACTTAACGCTTTCTTTAGGTCTCTGAAAAATTCCTTTATCACATCTACTAAACTCTCCATAAACCATTATTCAGTAAGAAAATTATTTAAACATTTAAGCGCTTTTTAGCCAGCCTAATGTCACTAATAAGCACTGTTTTTCGACCAGCATGCTCAGCATACTTTTTTGCATTTTCAAGCAAGTCTCTTGCTATATCTTCTATAAACACCGTAAACTCTTCTGCAGCTTTATAAGAAACTCTAACACTTCCAAGCTTAGATAAAAACTTTTTGAAAAAATTAACTGAAAAAACGTGCTCTTTTGCCATAATCATCTATTCGAAATCTACTTCAAAAATCTTTACTTCAGGTGTATTGAACACTAGCTTAAAGTGTTTCAAACCTTCACCATTAAAGAAGAACATCTTGGTAAACATTGAGTTTGCAATGCTTTTGTCTGCATATATCACATATTGTAACGAACTGTCTACCCATAATAAACCATCGTCACCAACTTCATACCCTACTTCTTTGAAATCTATTCTTACTGGTGTGCTATTAGCCGAATAACCAAGATATCTTATTATAACATCACCATTCCTAGTTCTTAACAATGGTATCATTGTGTTGTTCTTCATTATAAGGTCTACCATTTCATACTCTCTACCATACTTATCACGATAGACATAAGGCAGTACATTATTCATACCTTGATTTCTGTAGTACTTGAGCAGGTTATTAGATAGGTATAATATATTATAACTGTCTCCTTTTGCTTTTTTCTCATTGTAGAAATACTGTACTATACCATCGTACGTGTAACAGTAGTTTTCGCTTATGTTCTTGTAATCTCTTAGACAACTAGCAAAATAGTACGGCCAATAATATTTTCCTATTAAATCAGCACTAGCAATGAAATAAATTTTGTTTATCTTTATGCTACAAACACCTTTGTTAAATAAATTCGGAAACGTGTTTTCAATTCTTTGGCATTGCTCTGGCGTTAAGTAAGTGTATTTTTTCAGAATGTTATATGCTTCTTCTTCATCATCAGTAGTTAGAATCCTACCCATATCTTGTATTCTGATGTCATGGTTGTATGGTATACATGCATACCAACCACAATGAGCACCATCAGCATGGACTTTCAATCCAGTATATCCAGCAATTATATGGCCGGGGTCCCACCATGTAGCAACTAGTGTATATTCGTCACCATGCTCCTTCATGAAATCCAAAGCACTTCTCCAGTATTCATCGACACTCATATCACCAGAAGCTCTAGATACTTGAACTGATGTCGATAAGAAATGAAAAGAACCGAATAGTATTACCGCAAAAATAAGCGACTTTAGCAGTAAATTTTTGTTCTTTAATAATTCAACCAGACTGCCGATAACAAAACCATCAGCAGTAGCAACAGCTAATGTGAACAAAAGGGCAAACCTTATACCTCTTGATATTAACCATAGAGAGCCAATCATCCAGAATATCGTGAACCACTCTGCAACCGTAATCTTTTGTTTTTTCCATATCTTATATACAACTAGCAAAGGTAGTCCTATTAGTGACAGGATAATAGGGAATAAACCAACTCTAGCGGCTATCTGCAAAAATCCACTTTTACTGAACGGATTTAGTGTTTGAAGTTCCGCAACCGATATATTAACTATCAAAGACCTTTTACCCAAGAACCTCAAACCGGTAGTCAATTGCTGTAATGGTGTGCCTGTATTTAAGGGATATCTATTTGTAATCATCGTTATAATTTGACCTAGTAGACCGATCAGAATAAGAGCAAAAATAACTTTGTAACCTTTTAACATACCGCTAGTAACTTTTTCTTTATCGAGAGTCCCATCACTCAAGTATGGCTCAACTAAACCTGCTATAAGGATGTATACGAATGAGAAAATCAACATAACGAAGTAAATATACCATGCAGAATTCCAGTTAAACGCAAAGAGCCAGAAAGCAATCAACGAAGGTATTATGTATGGTATAAACGACAACAACGATCTAAATAGCTTCTTATCGAATTTTGGTATGGGTATCTTCAATCTCATGAACGAAATCTTTATGTTATCAAACCTTATTCGCTCTATTCCTCTTTCAATAGCAAATAGTGTTGTAGCCACAGCTAGATAAGTGTAAAATACGTACACGACATCACTATCTATATAACCAGCCATAGAAACGATAACGAAAGTTGGTGCAAGTCCTATGAAGAAAGCGTTCGCTAAACCACCCCATTTATTCGTTGTTATCCTCCCAACAAAATAAGCTGGTATTAAAGAAAATGCAACGAAAACAACTATGAAATAAACACAAAACTTTGCAAGTGTGAGTGCAATAAATGGTTTAGATATCAAATACGCAATAGCTATTGTATAACTCCATCCAAGTATATCAGCTGGTCTACCTGGTGGAAAATAGCTTTGGACATCCCATTTATCTGGTAGCAATCCTTTTCCATTTTCGAAGTTTGTAATTATCTCTTTTGCGTGTCTATAAAACCACCATGGGTCATAATCCAACGGTATATCTGTGTTTGCCGTTCTCATTCTAATTTTTACCGTAAGAAATGCAACAAACACAAACATCAACAAAAACAGAAGACTATTAAGATTCAGTTTTGATAAGATTCCATTAGATTTCTTACCCATCATTTTCATTATAATTTGTTGAGTAAAACCTTTAAAACAGTTAAAAATGAGAATGAAAAAATATGGAAAAGGAAATAGAAATAGAGCTCAACGAAAAATTCTTCATAACATTTATCGCACTCACAATACTATTAGCTGTTGTTATAAATGATACCCTAGTAATACTAAAATATCCGATCGTCTTTGGTGATGAAGGATTTCATTCAGCATTGGCCAGATGGATTGCTAGAAACCTAGAATATCCTGTATATTATGATTTTATTGGTAATAATGTAGAAAAAAATGGTTTTTACAGACCACCCCTATGGAACCTTCTCGGATCGTCTTTCTTCTACCTTTTTGGAGAAACTGGATACAGACTTCTTTTATCGCTTGTTGTCTTTACTTATGGTTTAGGTGTCTTTGTATTTGTCTCAAAACTATGGAACGAAAGAGCTGCGCTAATCGCAATGACATTAGCAATAACGATACCATCTTTTGTAACGTATTCTGTTTTGTTCTATGTTGACGCTTTATTCACTATGAACATGACCTTCTTTGTTTTGTTTTATCTCTTATACGAAAAAGAATCAAACAAAAAATACTTAATACTTTCATCCATCTTTGGCGTTCTTACAATTTTAACCAAAACTCCAGGGTTAGCAGTTTATCTGTTTACTGCATTCGTGCTACTAAAAAAGGTTATCGAGAAAAAGAACTTCATAAAACCACTAAAGGAATTATCACCATACATACTTATTCTAGCATTCTCACTGGTTTTCTTTGCTAGAAACTTCTATCTTTACCATTCAGCATGTATATTGCATACGCCAATAGATAAATTTTTTGGGGAAAATCTATGCAGTATCCATGAGTATAAAAACAAGTTAAAATTTGCTGGGAGAACTGAAAAAATTGGTACCGAGGCTGATATATACACAATCGGTTTATTCAACTATCTAAAATTCGCTTATGGTAATTTGTTAATAACAATACTACCACTACTAGGAGCTTTGGTTTATCTGAAAGAAAGTAACGTACATTTTGAAAAATACCTGTTGTTATTCTTAGTAACATTTGTATTTTTGTGGATTATGAGCCCGGGTATTGGTTACAGAGCAGAGGATACAGCAAGATATACACTTGGTTGGAGTGGGATTTTCATGATAACCGCTGTGATGTGGATAGAAAAAATCATTAGCGCTATAGAAGAAAGAATCAATAAGAAGAATTACGTATATATTGTTTTTGTAATATTTGTAGTACTATCATCATTCATAGCATTCAATCCATATGCGTTCTTTCCAAGACTTGGTTCGCTAAAACTGGTGAAAAGCTATTCTCAAAGATTTTTTGAAGCATGTGATTGGGTTAAAAATAACTTACCAGAAAACACAACTCTCATGTCATTATGGGTATACAGAGTTACTTACAATTGTGATAGAAGAGCCAGTGGTGGTCCAGTTGATTTGAGATTGTCTACTGATGTGAACACTAGCATAGCAGTAGCTAAAATAGCTGGCATAGATTACATTTTCCTTGAGAAATTTAGTATCGACCCTGAAAACAAACACTATTCAGAAAAATATGATCTAGACTGGGTTGAATATCTTGAATCACACCCCGAAGTATTCAAACCTGTCTATGAAAACGGTATAAGTATGAGTGAATGTATGAACTATCTAAAATACGGTTATCCATGCGATGGTATAAAGATCTACCAAATCATAAAAGAATGAAAAAATGAAAAAGATACTGGCACTAATACCAGCATATAACGAAGAAAAAAATATAGCTACCGTTATCAAACTTTGTAAAAAAGCTGGTGCTATTCCCGTAGTCATTGATGATGGTTCTAAAGACAAAACAGCATTAATCGCAAAGAAAAATGGTGCAACTGTTCTCAGGCACAAAAAGAACATGGGAAAAGGATATGCCATAAAAACCGGGTTTGATTACGCAAGCAAAATGAAGAATATCGTATGTGTTGTTGCAATAGATGCAGATATGCAGTATGATCCATTAGAGATACCAAAAGTATGTAAACCAATACTAGAAAACAAAGCTGATTTTGTCATCGGCGAACGGAATTGGGGTAAAATTCCATTTAGACACGCGCTTGGTAACTTTGTCTGGAGAAAAACATTCAACCTCTTATTTAGAACTAATCTAAAAGATACGAACTGTGGATTTCAAGCATTCAGCATGAAAGCTGTTAAAACTCTTAAGAAATACGTATATGGTGGTTACATAGTAGAAACCGCGTTGCTAATTAACGCGATAAGAAATTCGTTGAGAATTGTCAATGTACCAGTATCAGTAAGATATAAAGAAAGATCAAGAATACTTAGGGGTATAAGAATGGTTCTTGGAGTGTGGCTGTACATGGTGACAGAAGGAATAAAATTTTGGATAAGTAAATTATGATGAAAGTATGATGGCTGAAATTTTAGTTTATCTGCTTGCGTTTTTACTTTCATATTATTTAACGCCTGTTTTCATCAAATATTTCAAAGAAATCGGAGTAGTAGCAATAGATATGCATAAAAGAGGAAAGCCAAAAATAGCTGGAGCTGGAGGTGTTCCTGTCGCTCTTTCAATAATATTTTCTATATTGGTATACATAGGTTTGAAAACTTTCCTAGAGAAACCTGATAGTAGAGTTATTACTGAATACATGGCGATGGTTTCATCGATATTGATGATCATGTTCATTGGTTTTTTGGATGATATAAGAATACTAAAGAAAAAAACCCGAACAAAGATTGGCGAAAAAGATATAAGAGTTGGTCTACCTCAATGGTTAAAACCATTGGCAACAATACCAGCAGCCATACCATTAATGGTAATAAAAGCTGGATCATCAACAATGACTCTACCAATAATCGGTACTGTAAATTTTGGTTTGGTATATCCACTTATTCTAGTGCCCATTGGTGTTGTTGGTGCTAGTAATATGGTGAATCTACTCGGTGGTTTTAATGGAAGTGAAGCTGGTATGGGTATAGTTTACATGCTAACGTTGGGAATAATAGCACTACACAACAACATAGGTATTTATCCGTTGTTTTTCATATCATGTCTTTCCTTACTCGGATTTATAATCCATAACTGGTATCCTGCAAGAATTTTACCTGGAGATTCACTAACCTATCTTCTCGGGTCAATAGTAGCAAGTGGTGTTATAGTTGGTAACATGGAAAAAGCTGGTGTAATGGTTCTATCTTTATTCTTCCTGGAATTTATTCTAAAACTACGCTCTAAACTTAAAGCAACGTCCCTAGGAAAACTGAGAAGAGATGGCACAATAGCTCCACCATATGGAAAAAAGATATATTCAGTAACTCATATAGTAATGAACCTTGGAAAATTCACAGAAAAACAAATATCAATCATGCTTGTTATAATACAAATGATTATATCAACTATCGTATTGTTATCATACCTGTTATAATAACAGTGTTATAGGTTTTTAACCTTAATGTCCTCACTATATACATGGAACCACGATGTGAAAAAATTGCGAGGAATGTCTTTCCATCGATAAGGTCTACTATAGCAGAAATTATGATGAAAGAATATGGGATGTCGCAAGTAGAAATCGCAAAAAAATTAGGCGTGAGCCAGGCTGCTGTATCATATTATTTGAAAGGATTGAGAGCAAAAGGTGTTGAACTAATAAAAAACGATGAAAAATTGATGAAAAAAATAGAAAAGTTCGTCAAAAACATAGTGTATGGAAATGTTAGCAATGAAGATACACAGGAGTTTTTTTGTGATATATGTAGAACCATAAGATCATCCAAAAAATAAAGTTTTAATAATGTTAATCGACTAGCAAATTATTAGACAATATGTCAAGGACTAAAAAACACCTTATTGGCAAAATAACTACAGCTTATGTAATTGTTATACTAGCATTGATATATCAAATAATACATGCAGCAAACTCCCCGCTAGTCATCGAAAGCATTAAAAATCTGGATTGTGAAAACGTTGAAATTGGAGATACAATAAGCTACATAAACGGAAATGAAATAAAGACACAAGAAGATGTAAACAAAATTTTAAGCACTCTGTCTATTGGAGATGAAATAGAATTGGTTGTAAATGGTAAACCAGCAAGATGTTTTCTCAAAGATCAGGATGCGGCAATACTTGCTCAAAGGAAATCAATATTCCCAAAGCTTGGTACAGATCTTAATCCGGTTAAATATACCATAAGGTCAACAGAAGATGAAATTCAAACAATAGAAAAAAGAATTAAGCTAAGTGGGATGGATGATTACAAAATAAATAAACTATCTGAGAATGAATTCGAAATAATAATACCGAATTTTTTCAGAACGACTTTTGAGGGTAAAATTCTGAGGCCATACAATACAGAATTCTATCTTGTAAAATACATTTTACATAATGAAACTACAAATATAACAAATGCAAAGCTAATAGAAGTGAATGAAACTACAAATAAGATAGAAGTTAAAGTATTTGACTCGAATTCGATCTTAAAAAGTGAAGTTAAAAAGGCTTGTTTATCGCAAGCAGCAGAAAGCTGTCATGTAACAATTTCTCTACTATTAACTAATGATTCATTCAAAAACTTCAAACAAACAGTTAGTGATTTTGGATTTAAAATAATTCTACTGAGAAAGTTTGTAGATGGTGAGCTTGAAATAAGAGTTGATAACAAAACTGTATTATCAAGCTACTTACCATATGATATCGTTAAATTAGAGCATCCGGCGCTATTGCTAACATTACCAGTAAACGAAAGCCATGTAAACAAGGTCGGGGCTATACTAAAGTATTCGTTAGAAACAAAACCGTTGACAAAAACAAAAGTAATTAGAATAGAAAAAGTGCAAAAAAACATTTTCAGCAAAGAAAATATCTTCTCAATGACATTGTTTGCTCTGTTAACATTATCGATGTTCTCTTTTGGTAGAAAAGTGAATGTTGATATGAGAAATCTACTTTTTGTATCTATTCTAGTCGTTTTAGTATCGTTATCGAAATACTCTGTTATGCTAATTTCCTTCTTATCTTTTGTGATTCAACTGAAAAGACCAGAGGAGAACAACTTGATAAAAATATACACATTAATTATTTTGCTAACAGCTACATCCATGCTAACCGGTCTTATAGATGTTTTCAAATTAAAAACTATACTCTTATCCTTGTCTATATTTTACCTGTTCATAATTTCGAGTTATAAAATGAACAAACTCATAATATACACAATCGGTACTATAGTAGCAGCTTTATTATTATCAACAGGTTACTACTCCATCGCATATACAACACTCATATCACTTGTTCTGTTTATTTTTTATCGCTCCTTTTAATTCAAAGAGACTAGTTTTAGAAAATATTTTATCGTAAAACACACCAGGAAATAAATATCCCAGAACAAAACCAACAAGAATATCAGTGGGGTAATGAACACCTATATACATCTTAACAAATGGAATTAACATGCTAAAAATCAGAGAAATTATCTTAAGATAAGATGGTATCTTTTCGTGTCTAGAAACATATAACAAAAAACCAGAGAAAAAAGCGTGGGTTGATGGAAACGAAGGGTCTACTTTCACAACAAGAGGAAATATATTAGGCCTGGGTCTCCTTATAAGATATTTCAGAATATAAACGGTAGCAAACCCAAAGATAGCAGAACTAACGTATCTCTTTAATAATTTCCATTTTTTCTCGAAATACAAATAATAAAAAACCAGCATTATTACAAAATACATCAGGTATATTGATAGCAGAGCAAGTGAGTTTATAACAGGATTAATTGGTCTGTTTATTACATTCATCAAAGTTAAATCTATGTTATTAATGATATTAAAAAAATTAATAGTCATCAGATCACCACAAACTTAGAAAAACCATTCCTGGAGTAAAAAACTATGTCACCACCACAATCATAACATCTCCCGGTTAATGGTAATTTATCATAGACTTTGTGACATTTAACACATATAAAACCCTCCAACTCGCTTGCCCTAATAAATTTAACTATATTATTACCATTTCCACTACTATTATTATTTGATCTTATTAGTTGAGTTATAGCTAGTTGTTTAGCACCAGAAATGAACTGGGACCGTGTTATGCCAATAGCAGAAAATATCCTCTCCAAAGGTGGCATTATCTGATTTTCGATGTAATATTTTGAATCTATTGGTATATTGTTCTTTTTGACATATTCTGGATCTTCTGCACGATTAGCAATCTTTTGCAATCCTTTAACGATAACAAAACCTATTCTATCACCAACACCCGGAGCGTTCAACGGATCCCTCTTTTTAAGTTTCTTAACCAACTGAACATGTGGTTGTATGCCTTTATACTCATTTAATGGTTTTGATATGCTTTTTGTTATAACCAACTTATCTATCTCTATTTCATTTTTATTTAGTTTTTCAATAATCCTCTTAACATATTCAAATGCCTTTTTAGTGTCTCCTTCAATTAAAATTATTTCTAAAACCCTTTGTAGTGTTTCACCAACTAATCCACACCAATCTCTTCTAACAGTTTCAATACCTTTAGAAACTATTTTACCTTCATCATCAGGATCCTCAAACAAATAACCAGCATATCTTTTCTTTGTTAAAAACAGTATTGATTTAAACACACCTTCGATTTTTATTCGTATAGCACCCTCGGCTATACTATTTATCAATTTTTCAAGTTCTTTCCCGATCTCGAACGCACGCTTGATATCTTTAACTGGAACCTTTACCATTATAGAATCGGTATCACCATAAACAACTCTGTATGGTGTTTCTCTGTGGATTGTATTCCTAATTGTGGTTATCCAATACCTACCATAGCTAGTTATTGAATTTGCGACATCCAAAACATAAAGCTTGGCTCTTATATAACCAGTGTAACCATAAAATGAATTTGCAACAATCTTCAAAGCTAATTGTTTGTTATTCAATATTTTTCTCTTTTCTGGATCCTTTTCTTTCTTCATCTTTTTCTTGACTTTATCCCTCTCCTCAATTAGCTTCCTAACTATATTTGGTATTACACCCTCCCTAACCTCTTTCTTAACAAAAAAGGAACCATACGGTGATTTGTTGAGCTTATTTTCACTTGGTTTTTCATCCAAAACATAGGCTGTTGGACATATATTATACGTAATCATTATAGATGGGTACAGCGACTTAAAATCGAGATATATAACACTTGTCTGATGTAAACCAACATCAGGATCCAAAACGATTGCACCAACCAATTCCTTTTTCTTCCTTTCATCAATTCTTCTTTTTATTTCCTCCCTATCAGGTTTATTTGGTATGATAAAATTACGTCTGTTAAATTCTCTCAATAAAAGCATTTCTACTCTTTGTGATTCTCCACCATCCAGAACATCTTGCAATAATAACCCACACACTTTAGAAATTGCTATGTATTTATCTAGCAATTCAGCTCTGAGTAGTATTCTTAGTGCCAGGATGGCATCTTTTCTGGCATATTCAACCAATTTCAAATTCATTTCTAAAGTACCATTCCAATATTTTGGTATTTCACTATGTGAGATATCTACTTTTTGCTCACCTAAAAAATGATATGCGACATCATTCAAGCCAAAACGTTTTAATTTGAGCATGCCTTTTTGTGCGTTATCCTTTACTATATCATAAACATCTACTATTACTCTACCAGGTACATAGTTTCTGTATCTGTTTGTCGAAATCAAACGAGATGTTGCATTTTTATCTTTGCATCTACCAAAAGCTCTGCTCATTCCGTTCTTTCTTAGTCTTGTTATTATGTATGGAATATCAAAACCATTTATGTTAAAACCTGTGATGAAATCTGGATCATAATCTTTTATAATATCTATAAATGCTTGCAGCATCTCTTTTTCGTTTTCGAAAGACATTATACCATTCTTATTTGGTAGTTTCTTCCTGACGAGAACAATATTATCCTGTCCTTTGTATGCTGGATAAAAGGCAATTGAAATCATCGCTATTGGGTCTTTCTCTGGATCCGGTAGTTTACCTGTCAACGAAACAACCTCTATATCAAACGATAGATACTTATACTCAATGTTGTGAACATCATCGGCCTCTTTAAAATCCTTCGCAAGCATTTTTAAATCAGTTGAAACTATCTCAGTATGGTTAATTCCTTCACCAATAGCATAGAACCATTTCATACCACCCAAATCAAAATCTGAAATAAACCTGTACTTGAACAATATATCAGCTTCATACATATTCTTTATTAATCCACTTTTCTTTAACGTTTCTCTAACTTCCGGTACTCTAGACGGGTCCCTCAAAACTATCTTTAGCATCTTAGTTGGTTTTGATGAATACCCTATCGGTCTGAACTTTTTCTCCTCATACAATTTAAGAAACGTGCTAGGATATCGTTTGGAAAGAAATTTTTCAATTTCTTTTTTGTCTACTCTTGGCTCAACATAAAAATAGGGGAAAAAATCCTCGTAGAAAACCGTTATAGTTTTTCCCTTATCGGTTTTACCAAACAATCTAACGACTGGCTTATTCTTAAACATGAAATAATCAGCGTCGATTAATTGGAATTTTACTTTCATCTATTGATGAATTTATTTCGAACATTTAATTACTTTACCTTCATTCATATCTATTAAAAAACATCCCCCGTTTTCAGACAAAATATCAAGAGAAACGACCATTACAGACTTGTAATTGAAACTAACGTTTTTGTTTGAAAAAATGATTAAGATGTTAGGTAAATTATCAATTAGATAGATATCGTTCCCTAATCCGATTAAGAATTTTTCACTTGTCAGTATTAGCCTTCTTTTGAGAATTCTTTTAATAAAATTCTCTACACTACCATATTTTTCAATTTCTTTCTTGATATGATCATCCATCAGAATAAACTGTATTTTAACATCATTGATTTCTATCACCGAAAAATTCTCTACGCATCTTCTATCATTATCACATTTTTTAGAAACAAACAGAACTCTTTCATCATTTAATTCATTCCCTTTTAACGTAAAGCCCACATCAAAATCTATATTTTTTGGCACATTACTACCAGAGAAAACAACAATTTTCATATCTGATTTTGGAAATGTGTTTTTAAGGTTAAACCTCACATCAGGATATATAATATCTTTAGCTACAATTTCACCATTCTTTTTCTCACATACAATAGCAATTATTTCTCCTTCATCCGGAACTAGGCCTGTTGTTTTTATTTTAGTAACACCAGTACCATCATCTATTTCTATGATGTTCTCAATCAAATTTTTCGAGATAACTCTTCCGATTATTGTAAAAGAACTTGAGATATTCTTTATTTTGTTGATTGATGTAACAGATTCTGGGTCTATTTTATTCAAGAGAATTTTTGATATTTTTTCGAAACGCTCATTAGCTAGTTTAACTAACGTATCTATTTTTGTTCTACTTAAACGAATGGGTCTTTTTATATAAATCAAACTTGATCTAACATTCATTCTGAAGACTGTCTTTTCAATATCTGAAATTTTTAGATGTTTTATTCCATTAGCATCAGGGAGTTTATCTATTATCTCGCATATAATATCATCAGAAAATCTTAACAAATAATCTACAGCATCTTTACTAAGGAGATATCCTTTCTTGCTTAACTTCAGGACAACATCCCTTCTCTCCACTAATATATTCCATTCATCTAAGAGTATAAAGAGTTAACCCTTCCTTATCTTTTTCCTTTGAATGTGGTAATTTAATCTTCTTTACTTTATCGAGTAACATCAATTCATTGAGATACTTTTTTATCGTATTCCAACTTACATTCCTCTCCATTTTAGAATCAACATACTTCTTAATATAACTAACATTAACTGGTGTTTGTGTTTGTGATAAACACTCTAAAATATAGTTTATAATATAATGTCGTAACGAAGGTCTACCTCTTTTCATACAAGAAATATTGGTAAGATTATTTTTATGAACTTTCATCTCTATGTTTGCGGAGTATTATATTAATGGCATTGTTAAACATGATTGACTTCCATGGGATGAATAATCATAATCGGCTGCATCGGTATCTGTAGTCAATGAAACTGAAATCATACCAAAGGTGTGGTGTTACCAAGATATGGTATAGTTATACATGTTTATATAATTATTTATATATAACTATAAC